>NZ_JAGIXF010000011.1:0-119339 GCF_021483755.1 Burkholderia sp. WTPI3
TGAGGCCCGCGATTTCCGGCGTGCCGGTGCCGGGCGCGAACGACGGGTCGAGGCCGTCGATGTCGAAGCTGAGATACACCGGCGTGTCGCCGACGCGTTCGCGCACGTGCGCCATCAGCGGTGCGAGCGACTGGTTCCAGCACTCCTCCGCCTGCACGACGGTGAAGCCCTGCTGGCGGCACCAGTCGAAGTCTTCCGCGTGGTAACCGGTGCCGCGCAGGCCGATCTGCGTGACCTTGTCGCATTGCAGCAGGCCATCTTCCACCGCGCGGCGGAACGGCGTGCCGTGCGCGATCTTCTCGCCGAACATCGTGTCGTTGACGTCCGCGTGCGCGTCGACGTGCACCACGGCGACCTTGCCGTATTTCCGGTGCAGCGCGCGCAGGATCGGCCACGCGATCGTGTGGTCGCCGCCGAGCGTGATCGGCCGGCAGCCGTTCGCGACGATCTCGTCGTATGCCTCTTCGATGCGGCGCACCGAATCCTTCAGGTCGTACGGGTTGGTCGCGACGTCGCCGATGTCGGCGACCTGCAGCGAATCGAACGGCGCGGCACGGGTGGCCATGTTGTACGGGCGCAGCAGCACGGATTCGGTACGGATCTGGCGCGGGCCGAAGCGCGAGCCCGAGCGGTTCGACGTGCCGAGATCGAGCGGCACGCCGACGAAGCACACGTCGAGGCCGTCGGTCGTGTCGGCCTGTGGCAGGCGCATCATCGTGGCGATGCCGCCAAAACGCGGCATCTCGTTGCCGCCCATCGGTTGGTTCAGTTCGCGGTGCATGGGGCCGTCTCCTCTTTCCGGTGAAAAACGATCGGCCGATGGTAGAGGAGAACGCGGGCCCGAAGATTTTGAAGTCGCAACGTTTACATCGACGGGTCTCGATGCGAGCGGCGCTGCCGCATCGACCCGGCGCAACCGTAAGCGACGGGGCGCGAGCGATCAGCCGGCGATCGCGGGCGGCGCGTCGTCGTCGGTGGCGGCGTGGTGCGAAGCAGAGGGAGGGAACGCCGGCACGGCCGAGCCCCATGCGGCGAGCTCGCGCTTGGTGCGCACGCCGAGCTTCTGGAACGCGCGCTTCACGTACGACTCGGCCGTCGCGACGCGCACGCCGAGGATGTCGGCGGTTTCCGGCACGGTCTTGCCGGAGATCAGGTGCTTGCAGGTTTCGTATTCGCGCTTGGACAGCCTTACGTCGTCGGCCGCGATCCGCGCATCGAACTGCGCGAGCGGATGCACTTCGGGCGTCGGATGCGCGACCCGCCGCGCGGCGGTGGTGGACGCGTGCAGTTCGAGCAGCGGGAACAGCACGTCGCTGATGCTGCGAAAGCGGTTCATCTCGGCGAGCGTGAACGGCGGACGGTCGCGGCCGCGCTCCAGCGCGATCGAATGCTGCGCATAGCGGGTGCCGCGCGCGAGCACGCATTCGTGGCCGATATGCACGTCGTCATAGATCCGCTGGCGGAATTCGCCCGGCGGGATCGCCGCGATGTCGCGCACGACCAGCATCGTGCCCGTCTTGCCGCGCAGCCCCGCGAACAACGGATCGCTGTCGAGAAAACGATCGTAGTAGAGCGTCATCACGTCGGAGATTTCGGCGGCCTCGGTGCCGATGCCGCTGCTGCCGATCCATTCGCAGCGGTAGCCGGTGGGCATCGAGCCGTCGACGCGCGAACGTTCGACGTGCGCGACGTCGAGCGGCACCACTTCGTTCAGCAATTGCGTGAGGCGCGGCACGAAGTGCGGGGTGCCGACCGTCTCGATCAGCTCGCCCAGCGCCTTGAACGACACGTCGAAGCGGTCGGTGTCGCGGTGGAAGGGGTTCACGTTGAGCAGCATGCGGTTCCCCGGGTGAAAAGCGGGGGCGATTTTAGCGTTCGGCGACGAAAACGTCATTAGGGAGAAATACGGTACGGAGTCCTGCGACCTTGCCTGCCCCGGAAAACGCGGCTTGTCCCCCCCGAAGGGGGGCATACCGGGGCAGTGTAAATGCGTAACTTTGTCTCTGCTTTTTTCAATCAAGAGACGAAAGATTCAGATGACCAAATTGATCAAGGACATCCTGCCGCTCGGCGCAGGCATTGGCGAATTCACGAAGCTCGACTTCGGGATGGACGAAAGCGACTGGCGCGCGGCCGAAGGCAAGAGCGGCAACTACCTGATCGGCTGGTGGGAAGGCAAGGCCGGCTCGGTGGAGTTCCCGGAAACCGCCGCCGACGAAGCCGTGTGGCTGGTCGAGGGCCGGATCGCGCTGACCGACGTCGAAGGCAACCGCAAGGAATTCACGCCGGGCCAGGGCTACCTGCTGCCGGCCGGTTTCGCAGGACGCTGGGAGACGATCGAGGACGCGAAGAAGTTCTACGTGCTGCTCGAGAAGTCGTGATGTGAGCAACTGCCGCCGCGGCGTCGTCGTCAGGTTGACGCGGGTCCGGCGGCGGTTGTGTTTTCGATCGACCGCAAGCGACGTCCGTTGCGCGCGTTCCGGCGGAACGCGTCGCGGCACGGCGCTGCGCCGATCGTCGCTATCGGCGAAATCGGCGAAATCGGCGAAATCGGCGAAATCGGCGAAATCGGCACGCCGCGCATGCATGACAGGCGCGGGCCGCGTTCACGTGGGATGCCTGGGATCATGGAAATGGAAGTCAACGAAGCAACGCAAGCCGCACCGGCTCACGCGCACGCCACGGGCGGCGCACCGGTCGCACTGAGCGCCGCCGACGCGCTCGCGAATACGAAGCTGTTCCCGTACTGGCTCGACAACCCGGCCGCGCCGGCCACCGAGCCGGCGCTCGTCGGCGACGTGACGGCCGACCTGCTGATCGTCGGCGGCGGCTTCACCGGGCTGTGGACGGCCGTGCAGGCGAAGGAACAGATGCCGCACCTGAACGTCGTGCTGATCGAGGCCGGCAAGGTCGCGCACGGCGCATCGGGCCGCGCGGGCGGGATCATCTCGACGTCGGTGATGCACGGGCTGCCGAACGCGGTGCGGGTGTTCCCGAACGACATCGCGCAGCTCGAGGAATTCGGCCATCGCAACCTCGACGGTTTCGAGGAAACGCTGAAGCGCTACGACATCGACGCCGACATCGAGTGGAACGGCGAAATGACCGTGGCGGTCGACCCCGAGCACATCGCGCACCTGAAGGGCGACTACGACCTGCATCGCGAGTACGGGCACAACGTCGTGCTGCTCAACCGCGAGGAAACGCTCGAGCAACTGAACTCGCCGCTGTTCGCGGGCGCGCTGTGGTCGCGCAATCGCAGCGGCATCGTGCACCCGGCGAAGCTCGCGTGGGGGCTCAAGCGCGCGGCGCTGTCGCTCGGCGTGAAGCTGTACGAGCACACGCCGCTCACGACCGTGACCGACGAAGGCAGCACGGTATTCGTGAAGACGCCGAAGGGCAGCGTGCGCGCACCGCGCGTCGTGTTCGGCAGCGGCACCGCGAAGGTCGGCATTCCCGACATCAACCGCCGCGTGATGCAGGTGCGCGACCACGTGCTCGCGACCGAGCCGCTCACCGACGAACAGCTTGCGCGGATCGGCTGGAAGAATCGCCAGGGCGTGTACGACACGCGCACGCAGCTCAACTATTTCCGGCTGACGAAGCACAACAACATCATTTTCGGCGGGCTGGTCAGCTATCACTTCGACGGCGATCCCGAACCGCATCAGGACGGCCAGCGCGAAACCTACATCCGGCTCGCGGAAGCGTTCTATCGCACGTTCCCGCAACTGAGCGACGTGCGTTTCTCGCACGCGTGGGGCGGCCCGATCGACTACTGCTCGCGTGGCTCGGTGTTCGCGAAGCGCTATCTTGGCGACAAGGCCGTGTTCGTTGCCGGCTATACGGGCTTCGGCGTCGCGGCAAGCCGGTTCGGCGCGTTCATGGGCCTGAACATCCTGTTCGATCGCGACAGTCCCGAGCGCAAGCTCGACATCGCGAACCAGAGCCCGAGCTACATCCCGCCCGAACCGATGCGCTGGGTCGCCGCGAAGATCACGTTTCATGCGTTCGACGGCGCAGATGAAGAGGGCGGCTGGAAGCGCGCGTGGATCAACGGCATCAAGGCGATGGGCTTCCCGATGTAAGCGCCGCGGCGGCGCGGGTCCGGCCGCCGCACGACAACAACCCCTCGAGGGGACGGTCCGCACCGCGGACACGGAGAGAGACACGGAATGACTGGTGTGAATCTGCAGGGTGAAGCGCGACAGGAAAGCGCGCTGTTCGTCGTCGTGATGCTGCTGCTCGGCATTCTCGGGCCGACGGTATTTCTCGGCCTGCCCGCGATCGTCGGGCAGGTCGAACGTCATTGGGGCTTCGGTGAAGCGGCGCTCGGGCTGTCGAGCTTCGTCGAGGTGCTCGGCGAATCGACCGGCACGCTGCTCGTCGCGTTCGTGCTCGGCCGCCAGCCGGTGCGGCTCGTGCTCGCGGCGGCGGTCGCGCTCGCGGCCGGCGCGAACCTCGGCACGCTCGCGACGCACGGGCTCGTCGCGTATTCGGCGCTGCAGTTCGTCGCGGGCGTCGGCTCGGGCGGGCTGAACGGCATCGCGCTGCGCTACCTGTCGTATTCGCGTGCGCCGGAGCGCAATCTCGGGATGATGCTGATGGGGCAGGTGCTGTGGAGCATGGTGCTGCTTGCGACCATCTTCCCGATGCTGAGCGACACGTGGGGCGCGCACGGCGTGTTCGGTTTCGTCGCGACGGTGCTCGGCGCGTTCGTGCTCGCGACGCCGCTGTTTCGTCGCGGCGAGACGCTGGCGGCGCCGATGCCGGACGGCGCGAGCGGCGGCATCGACCGCAAGGGCGCGATGCTGGTGCTGTGCGCGCAGCTCGCGCTGTACGGCGGCGTGGGCGTCGTGTGGACCTTCCTCGAGAAGATCGGCACCGATGCGGGCCTGAGCGGCAAGGCGGTCTCGCTCGTGCTCGGCGTCGCGAACGTCGCGAGCCTCGTGATCTGCGCGGCGATGCCGAAGCTCGGCGCCGGCGCGGGGCTGCGCCGCTGGACGCTCGCGAATCTCGGCGGCTGCGCGGTCGCCGCCGTGCTGCTCGCAATGCCGGCGTCGGTTGCGACCTTCACGCTCGGTGCGATCGTGTTCATCGGCTGCTGGACGGGCGGCGCGCTGCTGATCTACGCGACGATCCCGCAGTACGACCTGATCGGCAAGTCGGCCGCGTTGTCGCCGGGCTGTGTCGCGCTCGGCTACGGCGTCGGCTCGGTCGCGGGCGGCTCGCTGATCGAGCGCGTCGGCACGCAGTCGGCGCTGATCGCGGCGATCGTGTTGTGCGCGGTGGCGTTCCTCTGCTACGTGCGGCTGCGGCCCGCGGTGTTCGGCATGGAGCGCGCACTCGCGGCGACACCCGAGTGACGGACGCGGCGCGCGTCGCTGCCGATGGCGGCGCGCGACCGATTCGGTTCATCGGCGAAGGCGGCCGGCGGGGCGCGCGATGCGCGTCGTGCCGTGCCGGCCCGGCAACGCGCGCATGCGCAGCGGCTTGAAGCATGTTTTCGAATACCACCGATCTCGATCTCCGGCTCATCCGGGTCTTTCTGGCCGTCGTCGACGCACGCGGCATCACGGCTGCCGAGGCGTCGCTCGGCGTGCGGCAGTCGACCATCAGCACGCAGCTGTCCGCGCTCGAAGCGCGCGTCGGCTTCAAGCTGTGCGATCGCGGCCGTGGCGGCTTTCGCCTGACGTCGAAGGGCGAGCGCTTCGCGGCGACCGCGCGTACGCTGGTCGCGGCGACCTCCGAGTTCGTCGCGCGCGTGCGCGACATCGACCGCAAGCTGGTCGGCACGCTGTCGATCGGGCTGATCGGCCAGGCGCCGCTCGTCGAGAATGCGCGCCTCGCCGACGCGATCGGCGCGTTCCGCAAGCGCGACCAGGCCGTCACGTTCGCGATGAAGGTCGCGTCGCCGCAGGAGCTCGAGGAAAGTCTGGTCAACAACCAGCTCGATCTTGCGATCGGGTATTTCTGGCATCGCGTGCCGGGGCTCGACTACACGCCGCTGTTTACCGAGGAACAGGTGGTCTACTGCGGGCGCGGGCATCCGCTGTTTCATGCGTCGCGGCCGGTGTCGGCCGACGATCTGCAGGCGCACGACTGGGTATGGCGCACCTATCCGGTGCCGGAGGAGCAGTATCCGCTGCCGGAGAGGCGCGTGACCGCGAGCGCGGACAGCATCGAGGCCGCGACGATCCTGATCCTGTCGGGTGGGCACCTCGGCTACCTGCCCGCGCATTACGCGGAGCCGTTCGAGCAGCGCGGGCTCGTGAAGGCGGTGGGCCGCTCGACGTTCAGCTTCGACGTGCCGCTGCATCTCGCGATGAAGCGCAGCGCGAGCGACAAGCCGATCGTCGATGCGTTCTGCGACGACCTGCTGCGCGCGTTCAACATCAAGGCAGTCGCGCTGGCCGCCTAGCGCGAGCGGCGTTCGCGCCGCTTCGCGTCAGCAGTCCACCATCACCCAGTCGAACAGCTCGCGGCGCGTGCGCACGCCGAGCTTCGCGAACGCGCGCTTCACGTACGACTCGGCGGTCGACAGCTTCACGTCGATCTGCTGCGCGGCCTCGGGCACCGAACGTCCGCACAGCAGCAGCTTGCAGATCTCGTGCTCGCGGCGCGACAGCTGCACCTGTTGCCGCTCGAGACGCGCATCGAAACCCGCATACGACACCGCATTCGCCGACATCGACGCGACCCGCCGCGCGGCGCATGAGCGCGCATGCAATTCGAACATCGGGAACAGCAGGTCGACCATCTGCCGGAAGTGGAACAGTTCGTCGGTCGTGAACGCAGCCTGCCCGTCGGTGCGCGCGAGCCCGAGCGCGTACTGCATGTGCGCGGTGCCGTGCACCAGCACGCATTCCTGTGCGATGCGCGGCTCGTCGAAGATCCGGCGGCGGAAGTCGCCCTGCGCGAGCCCGTCGATATGACGCTGCACGAGCAGCGTGCCGGCCTTGCCGCGCAGCGGCGCGAACAGCGGATCGACGTGGCAGTAGTCCTGGTAGTACGCATCCATCACGCGCAGCGTGTCCGCCGCATAGCGCGTGCTGCCGCTGCCCAGCCACTCGACCACGTGACCGGACGCACTGCCCGCGTCGGCGCGCCAGCGTTCGAGATGCACGGCGTCCGCCGCGATGCTGTCGTTCACGAACGCGGTGATCGCGCCGATGAAATCGGGTGTGCCGACCGCGCGCAGCGTCGCGCCGAGCGAGCCGGGCCGCACGCCGATCAGATAGTGGCCTGGCGCGGCGGGATCGGGATGGAGAAGTCGCATGGTGGGCGGAGTCGAGCGGATGACAGCGCGACGTTACGCGAAGCCCGCGTGCGCGTCTGCCGGGAATTCACCGGATTTTGCGGCCCGTGTCGCGCGTTGTCCTCACATTGACGACAAGCAACCCGCCGCGCACAGCCCGATTCCGCGCAAGCCCCGGCGCCGGGGGGGCAGACCCGTGCGTATCGTCTGCCTATAGTGAAAGCACTTCGAAAACCGGAAAGGACAGGCAATGCAGAATCAATCGATGCACCCGGCCGCGGCGCCGGCGGATTTCGTGCTGACGCACGCGAAGGTCTACACCGTCGATCCGCACCGCCCGTGGGCGCAGGCCGTCGCGGTGCGTGACGGCCGGATCGTCTACGTCGGCGATACCGCGGGTGTGCAGGCGCATGTCGGCGCGACGACTCGAGTCGTCGATGCGGGCGGCCGGCTCGTGCTGCCGGGCTTCGTCGAATCGCACTGGCACTTCGAGACGACCGCGTTCGCGTTCCAGGCGTTCGTCAACTACGAGGATCCGCAGAAGGTGCTCGGCGCGCTGCGCGCATACGTGGAAGCGCATCCGGACGAGCCGGCGATCACCGGGATGGGCTGGGTGCAGGCGACGATTTCGCCCGAACTGCTGCGCAAGGAAACGCTCGATGCGATCTGCGCGGATCGCCCGGTGTGCCTGCTGTCGACCGACTTCCATTCGATGTGGGTGAACTCGAAGGCGCTGGAGATCGCGGGCATCGACGCGTCGACGCCACCGGTGCAGGAAGGTGCGAGCTGGTTCGAGAAGGACGCGGTGACGGGCGAGCCGACCGGGCTGGTGGTCGACGGCGCCGCGTATTCGATCCTGATGCAGCGGATCAGTGCGGCCGGGCTGCTGCCGACCGGCATCGACCTGTACCTGAAGTCGATTCCGCCGTGGCAGAAGAAGCTGTGCGCGGCCGGTGTGACGACCGTGTTCGATGCGGGCTTCTTCGATGCGAGCGGCGACCAGTCGCTGCTGTACGAGACGCTGCAGACGATGGAGCGCGCGGGCGACCTGAAGCTGCGCGTGGTCGGCAGCGTCGCGGTGATCGGCGAGATCGACGATCCGGTCGGCACGTTGGTGAAATATCGCGAGCAATACGATTCGCCGCTCGTGAAGGCGCGCGCGCTGAAGTTGTTCCTCGACGGCACCGAGGCGAACCACACCGCGTATCTGCTGGAGCCGTACGCGGACCGTCCCGACACCTGCGGTGCGCCGACGATGCCGGCCGACACGTTCAACCGCTACCTCGTCGAAGCCGATCGCGCGAACGCGAACGTGATGGTCCACTGCGTGGGCGACGCGGCCGTGCGGATGGCGCTGGAGGGCTTCGAAACGGTCAACCGGGACAACCCGCCGCGCGATCGCCGCCACGTGATCACGCACGCGTTCCTCACGCATCCGGACGACATTCCGCGCTTCCGCCGCGCGGGCGTGATGGCGAATACGCAGCTGCAATGGGGCGTGGTCGACGCATACACCGAGCAGTTGCGCGATCACTACGGCCACGAGCGCTGGAGCAACATGTACAAGTTCCGCACGTTCGTCGAGGCGGGCGTGACGGTGTCGATCGGGATGGACGGCCTCGCGTGCCAGTGCCGCTGCCAGCACAAGCCGCTCGAACACATCGAATCGGGCCACACGCGCCAGCTCGCGGGCGAGCCCGATGCGCCGGTGTTCCCGGACATTGCCGAGCGCCTGAGCATTCCGCAACTGATCGCCGCGTACACGATCCACGGCGCGTACCAGCTCGGGATGGAGCACGAGGTCGGTTCGCTGACGCCCGGCAAGCGCGCGGATCTGGTCGTGCTCGAGAGCGACCTGTTCGAGGTCGGCCAGTACGACATCGGTCGCATCGACGTCGCGCTGACGATGATGGGCGGCGGCGTGACGCACGTGGGCGAGGATTTCGGCGCGCGCACGGGCATCGTCGCTCACTGAGCGGGGGCGGAAGCGGCGGCGAGGTGGCGGCGAAGCGGTGACGGAATCGCTTTCAAACCGCTTGCGCCGCATGCCGATTGTGTAGCGTGTCCCCCTGTTGGCAGGGCAGACCGGCCAATTTCCTCTGGCTACATTTTCCTGACCGAACGAAACACCGTTCGCGACGAACGGACCACGATATCGACGGAGGAAAACATGGCAGGAGACTGGAACAACACGCTGCGAACGGCATGCGCGGCGCTCGCGCTCGGCGGGCTTGCGTGGTTCGGGGCGCCGTCCGCGCACGCGGCGGATGTCGTCAACGTGTACAACTGGGGCAACTCGATCGGCAAGCAGACGGTCGCGAACTTCGAGAAGGCGACCGGCATCAAGGTCGTCTACCAGGAGTTCGATTCGAACGAGACGCTGCAGGCGAAGCTGCTGTCGGGCACGTCGGGCTACGACGTCGTCGTGCCGTCCGACATCTTCTGGGCGCGGCAGTTGCAGGCCGGCATCTATCGGAAGATCGACAAGGCCCAGGTGCCGAACTACGGGCTGCTCGATCCCGAAATCATGAAGGTGCTGTCGAAGGACGATCCGGGCAACCAGTACGGCATTCCGTGGACGTGGGGCACCGACGGGCTCGGGATGAACGTCGAGAAGGTGAAGGCCGTGCTCGGCAACGACGCGCCGCTCGACAGCTGGTCGCTGCTGTTCGATCCGAAGTACGCGAGCAAGCTGAAAAGCTGCGGCGTGTCGGTGATCGATTCGCCGGTCGACGCGTTCGGGATGGCGTTCGTCTATCTGAAGAAGGATCCGAACACGACGAACCCGGCCGACTACCAGGCCGCGTACGAGCTGCTCAAGACGGTGCGGCCGTACATCACCCAGTTCAACTCGACGAGCTACATCAACGATCTCGCGGGCGGCGACATCTGTCTCGCGCTCGGCTGGTCGGGCGACGTGAACTCCGCGCGCATCGCCGCGGCGGCCGCGAAGAAGCCGTATCACATCAAGTACGTGATCCCGAGCGAAGGCAGCGCGATGTGGTTCGACATGATGGCGATCCCGAAGGACGCACCGCACCCGGACGCCGCGCAGAAGTTCGTCAACTTCGTGCTGTCGGAGAAGGAGAGCGCGAACCTGACCAACGACACGTCGTATCCGTCCGCGGTACCGTCGTCGAAGCATCTCGTGCGCGCGGAAGTGACGAGCGATCCGGCCGTGTTCCCGCCGGCCGACGTGATCCGCAAGCTGAGCCTCAGCAAGCCGGTTCCACCCGAGCTGATGCGCCTGCAGAACCGGCTCTGGACCAAGCTGAAGACCGAGTAAGCCGGCCCCGTTCCCCGTTTTCGTTTGCGCGCGTCCCGCCGCCCTTCGCGGCGGGCGGGGGCGCGCTCGTCCCGACGATTCCCACACGACATGAAAATCAAACACATGACGGTGCTGTGCCTGCTCGCGTTCGAAGCGGCATCGGCATTTGCACACACGCCGCGCGACGCGACCGACTCCGGCAAGATGAAGGCGCTGCAGGCGCAGGTCGCCGCGCTGCAGCAGCAGGTGAGCGAGCTGCGCGCGAGCATGCTCGCGTCGAAGGCGCCGGCAACCGCAGGGTCGGCATCGGCAGGCGGCGCGCCGATCGGCACGATCGACACGGCAGCGGCCGCCACCCCGGCAGCGGATTCCGCGCCCGCGTTCACGAACGACGACCTGCAGCAGATGCGCGAGCAGATCGCGAACGCGTCGCTGAAGGTCGACTCGCTGCAGGAGGCCGCGACGACCGGCCCGCTCGCGGGCCTGAGCGTCACCGGCTACGTCGATCCGGTGTACCTGTTCAACCGCGCGCAGCGCACGTCCGGGTTCCAGTTCCTGAACCACGATCCGGGCGCGTACGACTACTTCAACAGCACGATCGGCGACGTCTACCTCGACATCAAGAAGACCTTTGGCGTCGGCCCGATGGCGCCGTCGGCGGAGATCGTGATCCAGCCGAACCGCGGCTTCGGCAACGTGTTCAGCAACGCGCACGGCGGCATCGGCAACAACATCGTCACGCAGGCGCAGGTCAACGTGCCGCTCGGCACGACGAAGACCTTCGAGGCCGGGATGATGACGAGCCTCGCCGGCTACGAAGTGCAGCCGTCGAACCAGATGCTCACGCTCACGCATGGTTTGCTGTACGACTTCAGCGAACCGGGCAACCTGGTCGGCATCGGGCTGAAGGGCTCGAACGACGCGATGACGCGCTTCTGGCAGGTGATCGTCGGCAACGAGGTGCTGCGCACGGCCGGCGCGATCGCGAACGCGGCGAACAACACGACCAAGACCAACTGGACGCCGACCCTCACCGCGCGCTTCGACAACGCGACGTCGACCGCATTCGACTTCGGGATTTCCGGCATGCTCGGACGGCAGTCGCTGTTCTCGCCGTGCGCGGATGCGGGCGGCTACGGCTACCAGTGCAACGGATCGTCGCCGACGGGTTTCTACAAGTACGTGGAAGCCGACATGACCTATACGCACGACAAGACGCAGATCAACGCGCAGGTCGACTACGGCGAGCTGCAGAAGGGCGCCTGGAACGGCGGCACCGCGCGCTGGTACGGGATGTCGCTGCTCGGCCATACGAAGTGGACATCGGCGTGGGTCGGCCGGATGGGCGCGACGCTGCGCTTCGACTACCTGAACAACACGGCAAACGGCGGCGGCGGCACGAATATCCAGTACGGGCTCGCGGGCGGCAATCCGTCGGTGAATGGGTCGAGCGGCTTCGGCATCGATCCGTCGTGCTTCCAGGGCTCGGCGACGAACGGCACCGAGTGCAAGGGCGCGCAGCGCTATGCGATCACGGCCGACCTGCTGTTCTATCCGACGCAGCAAATCACCGTGAAGGTCGAGTATCGCCACGACGCGGCGAACCATCCGGTGTTCCTGAGGAGCAACGGCACCTACGGGCGCAGCAACGACCTGGCCGGGATGCAGTTCATCTACGCGTTCTGATCGCGGCCATCGCCTGCCATCGCTTGCCGTCGCCGCGCGAGGCAACCCGGTCCGGGCCGGATGTGCCCGGATCCCATTCAACCCAGGAGAATTCATCTTGAAGCTGCACACTTTCGCGACCGACCTCACCGATCCGCGCGAGCGCGGCCGCCGCATCGGCGAGCAGTTCGCGGCGGAGATTCGCGAGACGGTCGCGCGCTACCTCGCGTTCTTTCCGAAGCTCGGCATCGAGCCGCGGCGCGCGCGGGCGATCGGCGAGGCGAGCCTCGCGTCGCTCCGGGCATGGTGCCCCGCGCTGGCCGACGAGATCGATGCGATCGCGGACGGCGTCGACCTGCCGCGCTGGCAACTCGCGTGCCTGAACGCGCGCACCGAGATTCTCGCCACGGCGCCTGCATCGGCCGAAGGCGAATGCTCGACGACCGTCTACGCACCGGCCGGCCCCGACGCGCCGCGTACGCTGCAGACATGGGACTGGCACGACAGCCTCGCGCCGCAAGGTTTGCTGATGCAGTTCGGCACGCAGCACGGCCGCACCGTGAAGCTGTTCTCCGAATTCGGGATGCTCGCGAAGCTCGGCGTGAACAGCGCGGGGCTGGGGCTGCACTTCAACATCCTGCACCACGCGAGCGATAACGACAGTGCGGGCGTGCCGGTGCACGCGATCGCGCGGCGCATGCTCGAAGAAGCGACGACGGTACGGGACGCGATCGACCTCGCCCGCAGCGCGCACGTGAGCGCGTCGACGGTGCTGACGGTGTTCACGCGACAGGACGGGCATCCGCGTGCGGCGAGCATCGAGCTGAGCCCGTCGGGCGTCGGTGTGGTCGTGCCGCGTCCGGACGGCTGGCTGCTGCATACGAACCACTTTCTCGATCGTGCGTTGAGCGGCGGCGAATGCATGCCGGACAGCTCGACGACGCGCGAGCGTTTCGCGCACCTGAACGACGTCGTGACGGGGATGACGAGCGCCGACGTGCGCGAGCGTGCGTCGGCGATGTGCGGCGCGGCCGGCGACCAGGCGGTGGTGTGCTTCCATCCGGACCTGTCGATGCCGGACACCGAACGCTGGGAAACGCTGCTGACGGTCGGCATCGATACCGACGCATGCGCGCTCGACTACGCGGCGGGCAATCCGCACGACCTTGCGCGCGACGGGTTCCTGCGGTTCTGATTCGAGGATGGCGGGCAAACCGGTGCGGCACGCGCGTGCCGCGCCGGTTTGCACTCAGGCGTCGATGCGCTCGACCTTGCCGACCAGCAGCCCGTACGACAGGCTGCCGGCGAGCGCCATCGCGGCGATGTAGGTGATCGCGCGCGAGAAGTCGGCGCCGTCGACGAGCAGCCCGATCACGATCGGCGTCGCGATCGCGGACAGGTTGCCGATCAGGTTGAACATGCCGCCCGTGAGGCCGAGCAGCCGCGCGGGCGCGAGCCCCGACACGAGCGACCATGTGATCGACGCGAAGCCGTTGCCGAAGAACGCGATCGTCATGAACGCGATTACCCAGCCGGTCGAGCTCACGTAGTTCGCACCGATGATGCAGGTCGAGATCAGCAGCCCCGAGATGATCGGCAGCTTGCGCGCGAAGCCCTGCGATGCGCCGCGGCGCATCAGCCAGTCCGACAGCAGGCCCGAGCACAGCACGCCGACGAACGCGGCGAGAAACGGCAGCGACGCGAGAAAGCCCGACTTGATGAAGTCCATCCCGCGATACTTCACGAGGTAGGTCGGGAACCACGTGAGGAAGAACCACAGCGTCGAGTTCAGCGCGAACTGTCCGAGATAGATGCCCCACAGCTTGCGACGCCCGAGCACGACGCCGAGGTCGCGCCACGTCGACGGCGTGCGTTCGCTGCGCGCGGCGATGCGGTCCTCGAGATCGACGAGGCCGCCGCCGTCGCGGATTAGTGCGATCTCGGCTGCGTTGACGCCGCGAAACGCGCGCGGCTCGCGATACACCGCATACCAGATCGCGGCCCACACGATGCCCGCGACGCCCGTCGCGACGAACACCATGTGCCAGCCGAGATGCACCTGCAGCCACGCGAGCACGGGCGTGAGGAATGCGAGGCCGACGAACTGCCCGGACGTATAGCCGCCGATCGCGCTGGCGCGCTCGCGGGTCGGGAACCACGTCGTCACCACGCGGTTGTTGATCGGGTAGGCCGGCGCTTCGAGCGCGCCCACCGCGAGACGCAACACGATCAGTCCGACGAACGAACCGGCGAAGCCGAGCAACAGCGTCGCGGCCGACCACAGGGCGAGCGCGCCGGCATACAGCACGCGCGGCGACACCTTGTCGACGAGCCAGCCGCCGGGGATCTGCATCAATGCATAGGTCCAGCCGAACGCGGAGAACACGAGGCCCGCGCGAACCGGATCGATGTTCAGTTCCTTGAACAGTGCGGGCGCGGCGATCGACAGGTTGCTGCGGTCGAGATAGTTGATCACGACCGTGACGAACAGCAGGATCAGGATCAGCAGGCGCTTGCGGCTCGGCGGCACGGTAGAAGCGGCCGCGGCCGTGCGGGCGGCGGAATCGCGGGCGGTGTCGCCGCGCGTGCGCGGCTGCTCCGGCGGGTTGGCGTGGGTGCGTGACGCGGATTGGGCCACGGTCGTCTCCTCTGTTCTGTGTCGGCCTGCACCCGCGCGGCGGGGCGGCCGTATCCAATGGCATTGGGGCGAACGTTAGAGCCGTGGAGCGAGGTGCGTCAACATTTGAACAGGTATCCCTATTAATGGGATTCATCGCGCTCAATATGTGGGAAAGCTGTGCGAAAGCGCCGGATTTTGCGATCCGGACTGCCGCGCGCTACTTGCCGCGTTCGACGAACGTGGTGCCGTCGTAGCGGTATTCGCGGGTCACGGGGCCCGCGTGGCCGATGTAGGTCCACGCAATTCTGAAACCCGGCGGATCGTCGCGCCACTCGATCGCGCGATAGGGCGACCGGTTGTTCACGTCGGTGTCGAGCGATATGTCGTGCAGGCAGCTTTGCACCGGCATCGCGTAGCGCGAGGTCGCGACGTTACCGCTGACCTGAAGCGTGTACAGCGTGCCTTCCTCGCCGGCGCCGCAGTAACCCGTCGGGTTGTCGCTCGACGATTGATTGACGACGATCAGGACGAACTCCTTGCCGTCGACGACTTTCGAGCTCGCCGACGGGAAGCCGATGCTCGACGCCGACGCGACGGCCCGACGCAGTGCCGCTGGCAAGCGAACGATGGTCGTGCGGTGATGCGCGGCATCGATCTCCACCAGGCGTTTTCCGTCCTGTTGCAGTTCGTGCCCGCTGGATAGCCTGACCGACGCAGGCGCGTCGGTGCCGGCGAATGCGCTCGCAGCAATTGCGATGGTGGCGACGCAGACGCACCACTTCGTTGGCGAAGATGCAGCCCACATGGAAGATCCCTGAATACCTTTGGCGATGGCCTCGTCCGGACCTGTCCGGAAAACTAGCGGGTCGCTTCCTTCGCCGCGACCCACCCCTGCGTCGTGCCGCCGCGCGGATTGCGGTACAGCACCTTCAGCCACTGGAAATCGGCACTCGCATCGACCAGTTCCAGCGTATCGCCCGCGACGACGTAGCGGCGCGTCGGCGCATCGTTCATCACGTCGTGCAGCGGCAGGCGCGCCGGGCGCACCTTGAACGTGATCTTGCCGCCGCCGTACGCTTCGGGGCGGCGCGAGACGCGCTTGCCGTGCTCGTCGTAGGTCAGCAGCATTGACGACGGGCCCGAGTCGCCGTCGAGCAGGTCGCGAAGGTCGTCGGGAATCGCTTCGCTTGCCTGATAGAGATACATCCGGCCATTGCCGTCGAAACGATACGCATCGGTGTACCAGATCGGGCCGCCGCGGCATGAGCTGTACAGCGTGCGCTCCTTCGGTTTCGCCTGGATGTTGATCAGATCGTCGCAGTTGCCGTGCGGCATGTCGGCCGCCGGCATTTTCAGCGGCTCGAACTGCTGGCGTGCGGCGTCGTACAGAAAGATGCCGTAGCTCTCGTTGACCATCCCGAGCAGCGCGTGCGCGGCGAGATCGCGGTGGCCGTCGAAGTTGTAGTCGTCCGACGCGAGCCGGTAATGGCCTTCCTCGTCGGTTACGCCGACGTCGAGCGTCTGTGTTTTCCCGCTCGGCAGGAAGCGGATCGTGACGCGTGTGCCATCCGCACGTTCGACGCGGGCCGTGACGATGTCGTCGACCTTGAACGTGAGCAGCGGTTTGGCCGCATGCGCGGCGGCAATCGACGCGCAGCACGCGACCAGCAGCGCGCAGCGGCGGAGAAACGGTTGGATTCGCGAGATGGGTGTCATGAACGGCGTGCCGACGCGTGGAGGGAATGGCGGGCTTACGCGCTTGCGCTGTCGTCGCGATACCCGCTCTTGCCGTCGAAGATTTCCTTCAGCGCGGCACGCAGCACGACGGGGTCGTGCTCGCCCGGCGCGAGATGGATCACGTAACGGGTATTGCCGTCCAGACGCGCGGCGGTGCGTTCGTCGAGCTCGACTTCGATCGTGTCGCCCGTCAGGCGTACCGCCAGATCCTTCACGTGCGCGGTGAGCTGGTCGTGCACCATCACCTCGATCGATGCCTCCTCCGGAAAGCGTAGCAACGAGAAGCAATAGTCTTGCCGCGCGTCGTGGCAATAGATGTTCGCGCAGCTTTCATCGTCGTCGATGTCGGACGTGGCCGCGCCGACGGTGGCGTGTAGTTCCATGATGTGTCTCCAGGCGTGGGGGTTATCGGGACTGGCCGGCTTCGGCTTCGATCGCGTCGGGCGTCGCGCGCGCATCGCATTGCGCATCGCGCGCCTTCAGCCACAGCCCGAATTCGCGCATGACTTCGACGACGGGCCGCAGCCGGTCGCCGCCCGCGGTCAGATCGTACTCGACGCGCACCGGCACTTCCGGATACACGGTGCGCCGCACGAAGCCGGCGTCTTCGAGCGCGCGCAGATCGAGCGTCAGCATCCGCTGCGAGATGCCCGGCATGTCGCGGCGCAGGTCGCTGAAGCGCTTCGGCCCGTCGAGCAGGTACGACACGAGCAGCAGCCGCCAGCGACCGCCGAGCATGCGCATCGCTTCTTCCACGGAACATCCTGTCGCACTCGTTTTCATGCTGCTGACCCTGGTCGGTAACTTTTTTGTGACTACGGCACAAACGACTGCCGTCTTCTCATTGCTGCGTCGATGCGAGATATTAGCGCCCGCGTCGCGGCGAATCGAGATACGAACCTCCAACGAAGGAAACGCATGAAGCTCTACCACGCTCCCGGCAGCTGTTCGCAGGCGATTCGCATCGTGCTGCGCGAAGCGGATCTCGATGCGCGGATCGTCACGGTCGATGCGCGCAAGCATCGGATCGACGACGGCCGCGACTACTACGACGTCAACGCACTCGGCTACGTGCCGTTGCTCGAACTCGACGACGGCACGATGCTGCGCGAAGGCCCGGTGATTGCGCAGTATCTCGCGGATCGACGCCCGGAAGCAGGGCTCGCGCCCGCGTACGGCACGCTCGCCCGCTACCGGCTGATGGAATGGCTGAACTTCCTCGGCACCGAAATCCACAAGGGTTTCATTCCGCTGCTGTATGCCGTGCAGGCAGGGCAATACGTCGAGCCGGCGCGGCAGAAACTCGACGGCCGCTTCGCGTGGATCGACCGGCAACTCGACGGCAGCCCGTACCTCACGGGCGAGACGTTTACGATCGCCGATGCGTATCTGTTCGCGCTGACGGGCTGGGGCAAGGCCGACTGGATGCGCTCGGTGTACAACGCGGACATCGACCTGAGCCGGCATGCGAACCTGCGCGGGTGGTACGAGCGGGTGAGGGCACGGCCGGCCGTGCAGCAGGTGCTGCAGGCCGACGCGCGATCGAGCGCGTCCTGATGCGTCCATAGACGCTCGGCGGAATTCAGCACATTCGGCGTGTCGCCGTCACGAGCAGATAGCCGGCATGGCCGGCGCCGCGCACTGCCGCTCGCGCGGCGCCTCTCCCCACGCTTCACGTGTCCGACGCGCGATTGCCCGAGTGCGATCCGGAATGCGCGGAACGAATGACGGCTTTTCCATTGCAATACCGCGCGCATTGCATATCGGTGCCGTCCGGACCGGACGGCCGATTTATTCGGATTACATGTAAATAATTCCGCATTTCGATTCGGTGAATTATTCGAATCGGTATTTTGTGGATGGCGATGAATTTTATTCGCCGTGCCGCGCCAATCGAATTGCGATAATTAAAATGAAAGAAAGACGGTGCGATTCGATGCACATGTCCATGTGGCGTCAAGGCTCGCAACGCATCGCGCAGCGGGCAGGAAAGCACGTGAATCCCGGCGAATGGCTCGGATATGACGTATCTGATTCGAACAATCGTTTTTCTTTCAAATTCAATACACTGGCCGCCGTTTGCATCATAAGAGAATTTTTAATGTCGGAATGATCTTTGACAACGCGGCGCAGCACCGCCTATTTTTGTCATGTCGTAAATTTTGGTAATAAAAAAGTCGTCAGAACTGCAAGGGGGCGGCGTCCACGCATCATTCTCCGCCAGCAGTTTGCTGTGTCTGTATCAAGTTCGGTCTCTCGAAGAAGTCCCATCCCCAACCGCCGTCTGCCGACCGTGCAACGCGAGTGGCGGGTACGCCTGCGTGTTTCGCGCCGGCGATGGCGGCCTGTGTGAAGCGGTATCCGACCCAACACAAGGATAGAGGCATGAAACCAGACAGGAGCAGGACCGGCAGTCGCCGCGAACGTCGCGGCCGGCTGGCCGGGCTAGGCGCATTGACCGTCATCACGCTGGCACTCGCGGGCTGCGGCGGAGACGATTCGTCGTCCGTCGGCGCGTCGAGTCTCGCGCAGACCGCCGCCAGCCAGCAGGCGAGCGCGCAGGCGGCCGGCAGCCAGACGCCGTCGGCCAATCAGCCTTACGTCGACCCTGTCGCCTATTCGATGAACGCGACCGACAGTCTCACGGCCGCGCAGGTTTCGGAGAAGGCGGCCGTGATGCATTACCAGTGGAAGTCCGGCGGCACGACGGTCAACTACACGACGACCACCGGCCACCTGACCGCGCAGGACGCGAGCGGCAATGCGGAAGCGTCGATGTCGTACGTCGCGTACACCGCGCCGAGCACGAACGGCAAGCCGCGCCCCGTCACGTTCGTCTATAACGGCGGCCCCGGCTCGTCGTCGATCTGGCTGCGGCTTGGCTCGTTCGCGCCGACGCGCGTCGCCACGCCCGATCCGCTGTTCGGCAACAACTGGCCGAACTATCCGCTCGTCGACAACGCCGAAAGCCTGATCGACACGACCGACCTCGTGTTCATCGACCCGCCGGGAACCGGGCTGTCGGAAGCGGTAGCGCCGAACACCAACCAGAAGTACTGGGGTTCGGATGCGGACGTCAACATCATGCGCGACTTCATCCAGCGCTACCTGAACGTCAACAGCCGCGGTGCGTCGCCGATCTACCTGTACGGCGAGTCGTACGGCACGCCGCGTACCGACATGCTCGCACTGGCGCTCGAATCGGCCGGCGTGCACCTGACGGGGATCGTGCTGCAATCGTCGATCCTGAACTACTTCGCGGACGCAACGGAGGCGGTGGCGATCACGCAGTCGACCGAAGGGCTGCTGCTCGATACCGATACCGTGGCCGGCTATCTGCCCGGCTATGCGGCGGTCGCGGCATACTTCAACCAGGTGTCGCCGGCGCCGGTCAACCAGGATCTGTATGCACTACAGACCGAGTTGTTCACGACGCTGATCTACAACCAGTTGCAGAAGTACTCGCAGTCGTGGGTGTTGAGCCAGCTCGGCATTCCGGATGCGCTCGGAACGCCGGTCTTCCCGAGCGATGCGACGCTGAAGCTCTGGTCGTTGCCGTCGAGCATGACGCTGCAGGCGCTGCGCGGCTACTTCAACGCGAATCCGTTCGGCTCGAGCCTGCTGCCCGGCACGACGATCGGCCGGTACGACGGACGCGTGTCGTTGCCGAACGCCGATCCGCGGCTGCAAACGGACGGCGATCCGTCGGACATCCTGATCTCGCAGCCGTTCACGAACGCGCTCGCGACGCAGATGCCCGATTACCTGGGCTACACCGCGCCGAACGCGACCTACGTGCCGTTGAACGACAACATCATCGGCCTGTGGGACTTCTCGCATGACGGCCAGCCGATGCCCGACACGATCCCCGATCTGCTCGGCGCGCTGCAGTTGAATCCGAAGCTGCAGGTGCTCGCGGAAAACGGCTTCCACGATCTGGCGACGCCGTTCTTCAACACGGAGAAGCAACTCGCGCGGCTGCAGACGGTGAAGGGCCTGAACCCGAAGCTGCAAGTGAACTTCTTCCAGGGCGGGCATATGATTTATCTGGATGATGTGGCACGTCCGCAGATGAAGCGCGACCTGAAGACGTTCTACCAGGGCCGCCGGATTCCGACCGCGCTGACGCTGCGCACGCTGCCGCCGCCGTGGCCGGACGAGAACCCGGCCGGCACGCCCACCGGCAGCATGCCGGGCGCGACGGCCGCGACGACGCTGGCGACGGCACCGTAAGCGACGGACTCCTTGTCAAAGGAACCCTCTATTCATCCATTGAATGCGAGCGATCATGTCCCTAATCCAATTGATGCGGCGTATGTCTCCGTTGATCGTCGTCGGCGCCGTGACGAGCAGCGCCTATGCGTTGCCGCCGCAGGCGGTGGCGCCCGTGAAGCTGCCCCACGGCGGGCGCGGCGTCGACGGTCCGTTCTTCCCTTCGACCCGCGTGGCCCCGGTGTTGCCGTCGACCGGCGCGACGTTGCAGCAGCAGGCCCAAAGGCGTGTCGACGCCAGGCTCGGCGGCAATACGGTGTTGAGCAACGGCGCGGCCGTGACGAAGGCGCAGGCGCAGAGCGACGGGCTGGGTTTCGTCGCGAAGCACTTCGACGAGATCGATACGAAACACACCGGTCGCGTGACGATGAGCGATGTGAAGCAGTTCATCCAGCAGCGGCAGGCGGCGGCGCAGCAGGAGCAGCAGGAGTGACGGGGTAGCGCGGTCGTGCGCGGGCGGGTGGCGCGTGCCGGTTGGGCGCCGGCCGCCCGACTGCGGCGACCTGTTTTCAACTTGCCGCGGCGCGCGTTCGGCCGCGGCTCTCTTCATGGAAGCTATCGAGTACGCGCACTGTCAACGCGACGCCGCGTCATGCGTCGCGCATCGCACGATCGAGGTTCAGGCTTCCCGGTGCGCATAGCGCCGCGCCGTCGCCGACGGCAATTCTCCGAACATCGCGCGATAGTCCTGCGCGAAACTGCCCAGGTGCCAGAAGCCCCACTTCGTCGCAGCTGACGTCACGGACCCGCCGAGCCGCAGTTCGCGGCGCACGTGATTCAGCCGAACGGCGCGCAGGTACGCGATCGGGTTCAGGTTGAGCGTGTCGTTGAACGCGTATTGCGCGGTACGGCGGCTGATGCCGAGCTGCACGCATAGCTCGGCGATCGACAGCGGGCACGTCGACGCATCCTGCAAGCGCTCCTGCACCGCGTTGACGAGCGACCAGTATTTCGTCGGTCGCGTCGCGAGGGCATCCGCGTCCGATGCGGGTATCGTCATTGCTTCGGAGATCGCATACAGCACCGTCCGCTCGAGCAGCTCGATCCGGTCCTGCGTCGTCACATCCTCGACCGGCGTGCTTTTCGCGGCGGCGGCCATCGTGTGACGCAGCAGGTCGCGCAGGCGGTCCGCAACCTGCTGCGTCATCGGGATCAGCGGTGCGAAGGTGCGTGCGCGCAGCGACGCGGCGAGCGTGCGCATCGCCTCCGTCGACAGCTTGTCGGGTTCGATCTCGACGTTCACGAGCACGTGCAGGTCGGGCGAATAGAACTCGAATTCGGGCTGGCACGAGAACACGTGCAGGCTGTCGCGGCCGCTCTTCGCGCCGCACATCCGCGCATGGCCTTCGAGTTCCAGCGGCACGGCCACCGCGATACGGTCCGATGGCACCGCGCCCTGCTGCAGGATCGCCTTGTCGAGATCCTCGACCAGCAGCCGGATGCCGCCGAGCGACACGATCGACGACGAGCCATGAAACAGGCCGCCCGAGATCTGCGTGTAGTTGAGATCCCAGCCGTCGAAGATCCGCGCCTGTTCCTCCACGTCGGTGAACGCGCAGAACGCCACCGTTCGTGCGAACAACGGGGTGTCGGAGAAATCGCTCGGATCGGCAGACGGCGTCATCGGGGAGGAAGGGGCGGGCCGGGTCGATTCATTGTAGCCGCTCGGCGCGCCGGTCAAAAAGCCTGGCGGCCCGATTCCCCGTGGAAACCCTCGCTTGCCGAAATCCGATAGTGAAAAGGCGGCCGGCGAAATACCTTTGGTACGAACGCGACACAACGTAACGCAACGCATCGCGCCGGCCAGCGAGCATCTCGGCTTCGCTGCCGGACGAACCGAACCCGCCTGCCGGTGCAGTACCGGCAGCACACTTCTGGAGAGAAATTGATGGAGCTTCCACGTGGTGGATTCTGGCGGAACTGGGTGGGCAATCAGTCGTGCGTCGCCGCGCACATGGCGTCGCCGGCCAGCGAGGCCGAGATTGCCGGGCTGGTGCACGCCGCGACGAGCCAGGGCAAGCACGTCCGATGCTCGGGATCGGGACATTCGTTCACCCCGGTCGTCGCGACAAGCGGCCTGCTGCTGTCGCTGCAGGACTATCAGGGCATCGTCGCGGTCGACGAGCGGCAGAAGCGCGTCACGGTGAAGGCCGGCACGCGGCTCAACGCGGTGACGCGTCATCTGAAGGAAATCGGCTTCTCGCTCGTCAACCAGGGCGACATCGATTCGCAGGCCATCGCCGGTGCGCTCGCAACCGGCACGCACGGCACGGGGACGACATTGAGCAACCTGTCGTCGCAGGTCGTCGGGATGCGGATCGTTCGCCCCGACGGCTCGATCATGGAAGTGAGCGACAAGCAGGACCTCGACCTGCTGCACGCGACGCAGGTGAACATCGGCATGTTCGGCGTGGTCTCGGAACTCACGCTGCAGGTGACCGACGCGTTCTGGCTGCACGACCGCGTGTGGCGCGAGGACTTCGAGGCACTGATGGAAAAGTACGACGACCTCGCGGCGAAGCACCGGCATTTCGGGTTCTTCTGGTGCCCGACGTCCGAAAGCCGCGACCTGTACTGCCTGCCCGACACCACGAAGGTGTCGAACTCGAAGAAGGACTACGACGTGTGCGAAATCAAGGTGATGGACTTCACCGAGGAGCGCACGTTCTACGAAGGCGAGCACGAGAAGATCGCATACAGCTCGGAAGTCTATGCGATCCACTACGTCGCGAACTTCCACGAACTCGAATACGCGGTGCCCGCCGAACACGGCAAGGAAGCGCTGCGCCGCGTGCGCGACCTGATCCTCACGAAGCATCGCGACTGCATCTTCCCGGTCGAGTATCGCTTCACGAAGGGCGACCCGGCGTGGATCAGCCCGTTCCACAACCAGGACAGCGTGACCATCTCGTGCTCGGGCGGTCCGAACGGCGTCGACTACTGGCCGTTCCTGAAGGATGTCGACGACATCCTGCGCGACTATGGCTCGCGACCGCACTGGGGCAAGCTGCACTTCACGAACCGCGACGACGTGGACCGCTGGTTCCCGAAAGCCGAAGCGTTCCGCGAACTGCGCCGCAGCATCGACCCCGAAGGCCATTTTCTCAACGATCATCTTCGGACGCTGTTCAGCTGAGCGGTCCGGACGAACCAGACTGGAGAACGAAGTATGAATGCCAAGATTGACGGTCGCCTGGCCGGCAAGGTCGCCATCGTGAGTGGTGGCGCGGGCGGATGCGGCGGCGCCGCGTCGGAACTGTTCGCCGCGCAGGGCGCGAAGGTGGCGATCGTCGACCGCGACGGTGATGCGGCCGAAGCGCTTGCGTCGCGGCTGCGCGATACCGGCCTGCAGGCGATCGGCCTCGGCGCCGACGTGTCGAAGCAGGCGGACGTGCGGATGGCGGTCGATGCGGCGCGCCGGCAGTACGGCAATGCGGACATCCTGTTCAATCATGCGGGCACGCTGATCGTCAAACCGTTCCTCGATATCGAGGAGTCGGAATGGGACTGGCTGATGGGCGTGAACGTGAAGAGCATGTTCCTGATGACGAAGGCGGTGCTGCCGCAGATGCTGGAACAAGGGCGCGGCAGCATCGTCTGCACGTCGTCGATCTCGGCCGTCTGCGCGACACCCGGCGAAGTGCTGTACGACGCGACCAAGGGGGCATGCCACATGTTCGCGCGGGCGATCGCCGTCGAATACCGCGACCGCGGCATCCGCTGCAACGCGCTCGCACCCGGTTTCATCCGCACGCCGCACGGGATGCGCGAGCTGAAGGACCTGCAGGCGATGGGCGTGGACGCAACCGAAGCAGCTATCGCGGTGCAGCAAGGCCGGCTGTGTGAGCCGTCGGAGGTGGCCGCCGCCGCGCTGTTCCTGGCCTCCGACGAATCGAGCTTCGTCAACGGCACTCAACTGTTCGTCGACAACTGTTTCTCCGCTGTTTAGGCCCCGATATTCGCAAGAAGCCGCCGGTCGGGCACGGCCTCTCCAGGAACGACCGGTTCTGTCGAAGGTTCCGCAGCGATGCGGACCTTCGATTTTTCTTGGCCGGTGCGCCGCGCGATGCGTCCTAGCGGAATGTCGCAATCCTTCTATCTGAACGAATTTGCGTCTGTTGGAATGGCAATGCCGAATAACCGTTCAGCCGGCATCGCGGGGCGGCGTGGTTGTCGATGCCATCGGGCGCCGGTCCGGCGCTCGACTTCGCGGGGCCGGGCAAGCCCGGCCTACCAGGGTCAATCCATCACTCTCTTTTGATCAATCATCATGTTCAATCGCACTACCAGCACCGTCGCCAACGTCGATCCGGAACTCTGGACTGCCATTCAGGACGAGAACCGCCGGCAGGAAGATCACATCGAGCTGATCGCGTCGGAAAACTACACGAGCCCGGCCGTGATGGCCGCGCAGGGCTCGCAGCTCACGAACAAGTACGCGGAAGGTTATCCGGGCAAGCGCTACTACGGCGGCTGCGAGTACGTGGACATCGTCGAGCAACTGGCGATCGATCGCGTGAAGCAGCTGTTCGGCGCGGAAGCCGCGAACGTGCAGCCGAACTCGGGTTCGCAGGCGAACCAGGGCGTGTTTTTCGCGATGCTCAAGCCGGGCGACACGATCATGGGCATGAGCCTCGCGCACGGCGGTCACCTGACGCACGGCTCGCCGGTGAACATGTCGGGCAAGTGGTTCAACGTCGTCAGCTACGGCCTGAACGAAAACGAAGACATCGACTACGAAGCCGCGGAAAAGCTCGCGCAGGAGCACAAGCCGAAGCTGATCGTCGCGGGCGCATCGGCGTTCGCGCTGAAGATCGACTTCGAGCGTCTGGCGAAGATCGCGAAGTCGGTCGGGGCCTACCTGATGGTCGACATGGCGCACTACGCCGGTCTGATCGCAGCGGGCGTGTATCCGAACCCGGTGCCGCACGCGGACTTCGTGACGACCACCACGCACAAGAGCCTGCGCGGCCCGCGCGGCGGCGTGATCCTGATGAAGTCGGAATACGAGAAGCAGATCAATTCGGCAATCTTCCCGGGCATTCAAGGCGGCCCGCTGATGCACGTGATCGCGGCGAAGGCCGTGGCGTTCAAGGAAGCGCTGTCGCCGGAATTCAAGGAATACCAGCAGAAGGTGGTCGAGAACGCACGCGTGCTGGCGGAAACGCTGGTCAAGCGCGGCCTGCGGATCGTGTCGGGCCGCACCGAAAGCCACGTGATGCTGGTGGACCTGCGCGCGAAGAACATCACGGGCAAGGCCGCGGAAGCGGCGCTCGGCGCAGCGCACATCACGGTGAACAAGAACGCGATCCCGAACGATCCGGAAAAGCCGTTCGTCACCAGCGGCATCCGTCTGGGCTCGCCGGCGATGACGACGCGCGGCTTCGGCCCGGCGGAAGCCGAGACGGTCGGCAACCTGATCGCCGACGTGCTGGAAGCGCCGGAAGATGCGGCGACGATCGAGCGTGTGCGCGGTCTGGTCGCCGAGCTGACCCGGCGTTTCCCGGTCTACGGCTAAGACGCGGCCTTCGGGTTCAACTGCCGACGGGGTTGAACCGTGTGAAGTCCGACGCGATGAAAAAAATCCGGCTCGCAATGTGCGAGCCGGATTTTTGCGCTGTGAGCGAACCGGCGTTGCGTCACACCGTCGGATCGACGTTCGCCTCGAGTTCACGGATACGCTCGTCGTTGCGCGTGTCCTTGAGCACAGGCGGCCCCGCGAAGGACTTGCGCACGCCGAAGCCGTACCAGATGACCATCAGCACGACCACGAACGCGACGAGCACGTAGAGCACCTTTTCGTTCGGCGCCTGGATGCCGACGTAGGCGAGCACGCAGGCGCCTACCAGTGCGAGCAACGCGCACGGCTTCGACCAGATGCCCAGCTGGAACGGACCCTTTTCGGTCCACGTGCGCCCTTCGGCGAACATCCCGGAGCCGATCGGCATTGCATACGAGATGAACAGGAACACGGCGCTGCCTGCGCTCAGCACCGAGAACGCGTCGCCGTACAGCGTGACGACGATCGCGAGCACCGCGCACGTCCAGATCGCGGGGCCGGGCGTCCGGTGATTCTGATTCACGCTGCGCAGCAGCTTCGACGCCGGCAGCCCGCCGTCGCGCGCGAACGCGTACATCATCCGCGACGTCGACATGATTGCGGCGAGCCCGCACACGTAGTTGATGAAGAACATCGCGAGTTCGAGGCAGACGCGCAACGTCTTCGGGATCGGCGCGAGGATGGCCTCGAAGAAGCCGGTGCCCTGTTTCATCGCGGCGGTCAGGTCGGGCATGACCAGCACGAACGCGCACACCATCACGTAGCCGAACACCGCGGACCAGAACACCGAGCCGATGATGCCGCGCGGCACGTTCTTCGCGGCGTCGTGCGTCTCTTCCGACGTGTGCGCGGACGC
Source organism: Burkholderia sp. WTPI3 (assembly GCF_021483755.1). Taxonomy (NCBI): domain Bacteria; kingdom Pseudomonadati; phylum Pseudomonadota; class Betaproteobacteria; order Burkholderiales; family Burkholderiaceae; genus Burkholderia; species Burkholderia sp. WTPI3. The sequence goes on from NZ_JAGIXF010000011.1 coordinate 27,237, forward strand.
GTCGAAGCCGGTGATCGTGTAGGTCACCAGCAGCAGGCCGGACAGGAACGCGAGCGGCATGCTCTGCTTCGGCCATGCGCCGCCGTCGGCGCCCGTGAAGTTGGTGAAGGTGACGAGCCGGTGCAGGTCGAACGTAACCGGCGAGTAGACCAGCAGCGACACGACCAGCGCGATCGTCACGACGAAGATCAGATAGCCGGACAGGTCGGTGATCTTGCTCGCGATCTTGATGCCGCGTGCGTTCAGGATTGCCTGCGACAGGGTGATGAACGTGATGAACGCGGTCTGGTGCCACCAGGTCAGGCTGTCCGGGTTGACGCCGAACATCGGGGCGATCAATGTCTTGAAGAACGGATCGTAGGTGCCGAAGTTGATCGCGGCGATCACGAAGATCAGGCCGATCAGGTTGAGCCACGCCGTCATCCACCCCCACTTCTTCCCGCCGAGGATGGCGCCCCAGTGATAGAGGCCGCCGGCGGTCGGGAATGCCGATGCGATCTGCGACATCGACACCGCGACGATCAGCGCGAACAACGAGCCGAGCGGCCAGCCGAGGCCGATCGATGCGCCGCCGGCCGCGGAAAACGCCAGCTGAAACGCGGTGATGCCGCCCGACAGGATGCAGATTACCGAAAACGACACGGCGAAGTTCGAGAAACCGCTCATGCGTCTCGACAGCTCCTGCGCGTATCCCATCTTGTGGAGGAGGCTTACGTCACTGTCGGTGCCTGAATCAGGCTGGATTTTCGCATCCATATTTGCTCCGTCACGAATGTCCTGCGAGGCAGGACCGTCATCGCTGCTCGGGCCTCGCGCTGCGGCCCGCTCCTGGGAATTCGTCGGCGGCGCGCGCTGTCGTGCGGGATGGCAGGCGCTTTCCGGTCCGATGCGGAAACGGTATGAAGCCAAATCTCGCGGCGCTATCGGATTTCGGCAATGCCGTGAAACTCCTCAGCCTTCCACCGTTCAGGTGCATCCCACGCCGGCTTGTATTTTCGTAAGAAATTCAGACGGATCAGGGATGACCCGTACTTGCCGAAATGCGATAGCCGGCGAAAAAACGCGCTTCTAGAGTGACGTCAACCCGCGTGGCGACGCGCGATGCCGAACAGACCGACTCCAGGAGACAGACAGATGGATGTGGAACAGCGCAGTATCGAGTTCATCCCGATCAACGAACGGTACGGGACGCCCAAGCGGCTCTTCACGATCTGGTTCAGCGCGAACATGCAGGTGACGGCGCTAGTCGTCGGCACGCTCGGCATCGTGGCTGGCCTGAGCCTGTTCTGGACCATTGTCGGCCTCGTGATCGGCAATGTGATCGGCACCATCTTCATGGCGGCCCACTCGGCGCAGGGGCCGCACCTCGGCATCCCGCAGATGATCCAGAGCCGCGCGCAGTTCGGCGTGTACGGCGCGGCCGTGCCGCTGCTGATCGTGGTGCTCGCGTACATCCTGTTCGTCGCGGCCGGCGGCGTGGTAATGCGCGACTCGATCAAGGCCATCTATCCGATGAGCGACGACGCGGCGATCATTCTGTTCGGTGTTCTGACGTTCTGGATCAGCTACATCGGCTACGAGCTGATCCACAAGATGGGCGCGTTCATGACGCTGACGTCGTGTGTGATCTTCTTCGCGTCGGCGATCATCGTGCTGCTCGATCCGCAGACCCTGACGGCCGTTCATCATGGCCGGCATGGCTTCTCCGCCGGCGCGTTCAATCTGGTCGTCGCGCAGGCGGCGTCGTGGACGCTCGGCTTCGGGCCGTACGTCGCGGATTATTCGCGCTACCTGCCGGTCAACGTCAAGACGCGGCATACGTTCTGGTACACGTATCTCGGCGGCCTGCTCGGTTCGCTGCTGGTGATGATGCTCGGCGCGCTGCTCGCGACGGTCACGTCGTCGGTCACGACCGACCCGGGCACGGGCATCGCGACGATGTTCGGCAACTGGTCGCGTCCGGCGCTCGTCGTGATCGTGCTCGGCGTGCTGGAATTCAACGTGCTGAGCCTGTACAGCGCGTACATGTCGTCGGTGACCATCTTCAGCGGCTTTCGCAAGATGGTGCGGATCGGCCGGCTCACGAAGTTCGCGGTGCTGGCCGTGACCGCGGTGATCGCGACGCTGATCGGCATCGCGACGCAGTATCATTTCAACGACTATTTCGCCGATATCCTCAACGCGCAGATTTACGTGCTGGTGCCGTGGAGCTCGATCAACCTGGTCGATTACTACCTGATCCGGAAGGGCGAGTACTCGGTGACGGAGATGTATGATGCGCGCGGCCAGTACGGGAAGTTCAACGTGTCGACGCTGCTGATCTACAGCCTCGGGATCGCGAGCACGCTGCCGTTCATGGATCTGTCGTTCTATCACAGCTACTTTGCGCGCCTGATCGGCGCGGACGTCAGCTGGATTCCGAGCCTGCTCGTGCCGGGGATTCTGTATTACTTCGCGAATCGCGGCATGTCGATGGATGCGCGGGCGATGGCGAATTGACGGGTGGGTACGGGTCATGTCGATCGATGTTTGACGGGCAACATGACCCGCACTCGCATTTCGCAGTCGGCCGTGCGCTGAGCCGCTATCGCGGCACCGGTTCCGGCGCTGAAACGCGAAAAGGCCTACCCCGCCTTCTGCTTGCCGTGTCCTTGTCCGAAACGCGCCCGATAATCCCGCGGCGATATCCCGACCCGCTTCGCGAACGCACGCTGCAAGGCATCCACGCTGCCGAACCCCGCGCGATCGGCGACCCGTTCGAGCGGCCAGTCGGCCCGCTCCAGCAATGCCTTCGCGCGCTCGACCCGCGCGGCCAGCACGAACTGCGCGGGCGACAGCCCCGTCTCCTCGAGGAAATTGCGCGTGAACGTCCGCTCGCTCATGTGCAGGCGCGCGGCCAGCGCTGCGACGCCGAGGTCGCCGGTCGGATCGTCCGCGATGTCGGTGAGGAGTATGCGCATCCGCGGCGTCGCGTTCGCATGGACGTCGAGTCCGACGCTGAACTGCGCCTGCCCGCCGGGGCGGTGCATGAAGAGCACGAGTTCGCGTGCGACTGCCAGCGCGGTCGCCGCACCGCAGTCCGCCTCGACGAGGGCGAGGCACAGGTCGATGCCGGCCGTCACACCGGCCGACGTATGGAATGGTGGGTCGCTCACGTAGATCGCGTCCGGCTCGATCCGCACGTTCGGGCATAGCGCCTGCAGTGTCGAACACTGGTTCCAGTGCGTGGTAGCGCGCTTGCCGTCCAGCCATCCCCCTGCCGCGAGGACGAACGCGCCCGTGCAGATGCTCGCGATTCGCCGCGTGTCGGCGATTCGCGTGCGCAGCCACGGCAGCACGCCGGCATCCGACGCCGCGTGCCGCAGCGCCGCTTCGCCGCCGCCGGCGACGATGATCGTGTCGACGCGCTCGGGCAAGTCCGCAAGCGCTGTCGGACCGGCGAGGCGCAGGCCCGCATGCGTGACGATGTCGTGGCCGTGCTGCGACGCGAGCGTCAGCCGATACGGCGCGACGTGGCCGGGAAGATGGCGGTTGGCGACCGCGAACACCTCCATCGGGCCGGTGATGTCGAGCGACTGGACGCCTTCGAAGCCGACGACCACGATGTCGCGTGCCGGGCGGATTGACTGGGGCATGGCTGAAAGTGCGGTGGAATTGTCCTTGTGACCGCGTGCATGATCCTTGTAATTTTCCGGACGTGCAATCGAGCGACGCGGGTGAGCGATGCGGGAACGGAAGAGAGGCGGGGTCATGCGTGCGGCGGCGGCGCTGTGCGTGTGTGCGGCGCTGGGCGCGTGGGTGCCGGGGCGATCCGGACAGGCCGTCGCGGACGGCGCGCGCCCCGTCGCGCAAACGCTGACGATCGGCGTACCGAAGGACGGTCGCAAGCGGCCGCTCGTGGCGATCGTGGCGGACAACGCGGGCACGGAGACGACCGATTTCATCGTCCCGTACGCGATTCTGAAGACGTCCGGTTCGGCCGACGTGGTCGCCGTATCCAGCGAAGCGGGTGCCGTCGACCTGATGCCCGCGCTGCGGATGCTGGCCGATACGACGTTCGACCGGTTCGACGCGAGCGTTCCGTCGGGGGCCGACGTCGTGATCGTGCCCGCGCTGCATCGGGCCGACCGCCCCGAGGTGCTTGCGTGGCTGCGCAGGCAGGCCGTTGCGGGCGCAACGATGGTCGCGATCTGCGATGGCGCGGAGGTACTCGCGAACGCCGGGCTGCTGCGGCAGCGCACCGCAACGTCGCACTGGTATTCGCGCGACGGGCTGCGTCGGCGCTTTACCGATACCGCGTGGGTCGCCGATCGCCGCTACGTGATGGACGGTAACGTGATGACGACGACCGGTGTATCGGCGTCGATTCCCGCATCGCTTGCGTTGGTGAGTGCGCTAGCAGGGTCGGCGGCCGCGCGCGAGACTGCTCGGAACATAGGTGCGCAAGCGTGGAGCGATGTTCACGACGGCAACCGGTTCGGGTTGAGCGCGCGAGCGCTGGCCACCGCGCTGACGAATCGCGTTGCGTTCTGGCGGCATCAGACTTTCGATCTTCCGGTGGAGAACGGTTTCGACGAACTGCCGGTTGCGTTGACCGCCGATGCATGGGCGCGCACGTGGCGCAGCGACATTGCCGCGACGGCGGATGCGCGCGTGATCGAATCGAAGCACGGGCTGCGCTTGCTGGTGCAACCGGCCGATCCCGGGCACGCGCGCGTGACGATTCCGGACGGGCGGCGCGGCGATGCGGTGCTGCCTCGCGTGCTCGCGGACATCGCGGCACGCTATGGCGACGCGACGTCCGACTGGGTTGCGCTGCAACTGGAGTATCCGAAGTAGCTGTCGCAGGATTTACGCGTCACCCGATTCGAACGGCGCTTCCCGACCCGGAAGCGGCCCGGGCGGAATGATTTTCCTGTCGATGAGCCGGCCTTCGCCGGCGGAAACTCGTGGAGCGCCTCCCGCGCGCTGTCTGCCGGCTCGCATTCGGTAATGATCGCTGCATCCGGGCGATCCTGACCGCATGTGACGGCCTGAGTACCGCGCTGCGTAAGGCGCGTGACGAGCGGGGCGCTGCTTTGGCGGGTAGCGTTTCGTTACCCGCGGAGCGCGTTCAGGCCGTCGCCGTGCGGCGGGCCATCAGCCGGTTCCACAGCATTCCCGCCCGGCTCCCGCTTCGGCAATACGCAAGCACCGGCTTCGGCAGCGCATCGACCAGCGCGCCGAACGCGTCGACTTCCGCGTCGCCGATGAGATCGCGTTCGACCGGCAGATAGTGTGCATCGAGCCCGAGTTCGCGGGCAGCGGCCGCGATTTCCTCGAATGCCGGTTGATCGGCGTCCTCGCCGTCCGGGCGGTTGCAGACCACCGCGCGGAATCCGGCATTGTGGATCGCCTTCAGGTCTGCCGGGCAGATCTGGCGCGACGCGGTGAACCCGGTCAATGCCGCGACCCGGTATTGCTCGATCGCGCGCTGGAAGCACGCGATCGCGAAGTCGACGTCCTGCTCCGTCGTGAAGCGCCCGAAGCTCACGCGCACGGTGCGGCTCGCGGCGCTCGCATCGAGACCGATCGCGGTCAGCACGTGGGACGGGGCGCCGCTCATCGAGTTGCAGGCGGACGTCGACGACACGGCCAGCGAATCGCCGAGCATGAACGGAAAGAAGCCCGGCGCGTTCACCGTCAGGCTCAACGTGTGCGGAATGCGTCGTGCCGCTGCGGCGTTGTGCGTGACGTCGCCGAGCGCGAACAGCGCGTCCGTCAGCCGCGTGCCGAGTGCCGCGATTCGCGCGGCTTCGCGCTCGAGCTTCTCGGCGGCGACCTCGCACGCGACGCCCATGCCGACGATCTGATGGGTTGCCAGCGTGCCCGAGCGCAGGCCGCGTTCGTGTCCGCCGCCGTGGATCTGCGGCGCGATCCGGGCGGCGATGTCGCGGCGCACGAACAGCGCGCCGATGCCCTTGGGGCCGTAAACCTTGTGCGCGGACATCGACATCAGGTCGATACCGAACGCGCGCACGTCGATCGGCGTCTTGCCGAGCGCCTGCGCGGCGTCGACGTGCAGCAGCGCGCCGGCGGCGTGCACGATGCGCGAGATCGCTTCGATGTCGGTCAGCGTGCCGAGCTCGTTGTTCACGAGCATCAGCGACACGAGGCCCGTATCGGGGCCGATCGCGGCGGCGACCGCGTCGGCGGTGATCTCGCCGTCGGCGGTGGGCGACAGGTAAGTCGCCGTCATCCCGCGCTTCGACAGGTTCGCCATCGTGTCGAGGATCGCCTTGTGTTCGACGCGGCTCGTGATCATGTGGCGCTTGTCGGTCGCATTCTCTGCATAGCCCTTCAGCGCGAGGTTGTTCGACTCGGTCGCCCCCGACGTCCACACGATTTCGTCGGCATCCGCACCGATCAGCGCGGCGACCTGCTCGCGTGCGCGCTCGACTTTCTCCTTCGCCAGCCGGCCGGCCGCGTGCGAGCTCGACGCAGGATTGCCGAAGACGCCGTCGGCGCCGAGGCAGGCCGTCATCGCTTCGATCACGCGGGGATCCGCAGGGGTGGTGGCTGCATAGTCGAGGTAGTGCAGCGGGGTCGTATCGCTCATGTCCTTCTCTTGATCTTTCTCTTTCGAATGGGAGAAATGATACGAGGGTGCACGGGGAAAAAGGATCCAAATTTGGCTGGTGATTCAGTCTGATGTGGAATAAAGTTTTATTTCTGATTGGGTATGTGGAATTTATTTTTGTGCGGCCTGGCGGGTCAGGGTGACGGACCGGTCATGCGGGTGGCCGCATGACCGCCACACGTTCGTCAGCGCGGCGTTCCATGCTGTCTCGATCAAGCAGATTCGACGATCGATATGCGTCCCGCACCCAGGCGTGCAGCGCGTGCTCGTACTTCGCCGGGATCGTGATCGTGAGTGTGACGACGCGCGTGTCGGCGCCCGATCGATCGAGATGCCGTTGCCAGGCCTTGCGCACGAGCTGCGACATCGCGGAACGCGTCATGCCCAGTTCGGCGGCCAGCGCCCGTTGTGACCGGCCCTTCACGAAAATCTCGTGCAAGGCCCACTGGTTCAAGGGTTTGATCCGGGTATCCTGCATCCGCAACCGCCGGAACTGTTCGGCCGTCATGCGTCGGGTCTCGAGCATTCAGGTACGCCCCGAATGCGGGAGTGACGAAATCAGCGCCGCGCCGCATGACGTTTCGTGAGCGTCGAACGCGGCGGCCCGGCCTTCGACGTTGAATTGCGGATCACCGTCGGCGATGGGGCACGTGCCATGGATCGGATACGAGCACGTGTCGCTGACACGGGCAACTGCGCGCCTCATCACCTTGCTTGTTGCCGCGACGGATTCGACCCGGCCGCCGTGGACATGCAGGTCGTCTACCCGGATGATTAATCGCATAGGGCCCGTCTTCCGAATGATTTGCGCCGCGGTGGCATGCGCGTGCAACGCGATCGCCGCACTGGTTTGCCTCACCACGAGTAGCCCTGCATGCCGTAATCGGTGTCGTGTCGACGGCCCCACCACGGCAGGTAGGCGTTGTTCCCGCCGCGTGCGCGGAACCAGTCCTTCGTCGGATCGATCGGCGTGAGCTTCGACGGCGGCCTGACGACAACCGCGACGGGATGCTCAGGGTCGGTCGTGCCGGCGACGAGCGCGTTGCCGCCGAAGTGATTGATCCGGCCGATCGCGAGCGCCACGTTGGTCAATGCGCTGCCGGTTCCCATGTCGCCAAGCAGCCCGGTCGTGTTGAAGGTCTGCTTCATGTAGTCGTATTCCGGAAGCGTTTCGGTCAACGTTTGCGAGAGCGCGGCAAGACGGGACGACGATGCGTCGCTGCCTTTGCCGGCGTCGTGGAAGATGTATTCGAGGTCCGGAACCGCCACACCGGCATTGCGCGCTGCTTCATCGATGGTTGCCTTCCATGCCTGTACGGCGCGCGTCGTGCCGACCTTCCGCTCAAACGCCTGTGTATTGCCGGTTGCGGCCCTGCTGATCCACGCGAGCGGTTCGCGCTCGGTGTTGAAGTTCGGGCCGGCGAGGAACAGGACGACGAGATTCTCGTTGATCTGCGCGTCGGTAGGCGGGAAGTTCGGTGCGTCCCAGTTGATTGCCCAGACGGTCTTGTCCGGGTTCGCCTGCAAGTAGTCCAGCGCGTTGTTCAGCGACGTGAAGCCGGCGTTCGCACCGCCTTGGGTGATGTGCACATCGGGAGGCGTGGGGTTGCTCCACATCTTCGGGAAGTACGTGTTTCCGATCGAAAACGTCTTTCGAATCGAATCGCTCAAGTAGCTTCGCGAGTCGTCGGGTTCGAGTCGATCCGGAATCGCAAGCTCGACACGAATTCCCGCCAGTTCGCGCCAGTGTTTCTTATCGGCGGGGGCCACTGTGTAGAAATATTTTGGGTTGGCGGAATAGCGCGAGCTAAGCAGCAGGGGGAACTTGAACATGTACTTGTGGTAGAAGCCCTTGAAGGTTTCTTCGCCTTCGTTGCCGTATGCGATACCCGCAACCGATTGCAGTGTCGTAAAGGACTTCGGATCCGTGCGAACCATGTCGTCATTCTTGTTCGGTGTGGTAAGCCCTTGCGTCCACAACAATTGCCATTCGGTTGGATAGTCCATACGCTGCAAAGGATTCAACCACATCAGGCCGACAACCTGCGCGACGAACGGCATCGCCGGTTCTTCTACTGCTCGCGCGGCGTTGCCTGCAAGCTCCGGGGTGGGCGTGGCCTGTGCAGGACGCATCATGGCCGTGGTGAACATAAACACCGCAAGGGCGGCCAAGGCAGGCAAGACAACGAATCGTTTCATCCAATCCCCTATTTCCAAATATGCCGGGTCGGGTTGTTCAACATGTGCCATCAACGTGGCCATGAGCACGGTGACAAGCATCCATGTCGACGCGGCAATGGCTGCACGTCGCGGCCACGTAGCGATCAGCGTTTTCAAATCACACCCCCGACCTTCAGATAGAGCTCGCCTTCGCGTTCATCCTTGATCGCGTCGGGAATCGTGCCTTCGCTGTTCTTGACGTGTACCCATTCGTGCATCGGTAGATCGTCAAATTTCCCGCGCGCGAAATATTCGAAGTACTTCTTGTTCGGGTTGTCATCGGGGATACCTTCCCCCATCCGCCAATCCGCCTCAATGCGCAACGATTTGAGTTGCGCCTCTGTCAGATAGCACCGACCGACAGCAACGTCATACGCAAGCGCCTTTTCGGCATGCTCGGGATTGGTCATCGTCGTAGAGTGGTTCGTCGGGCTATTGGTCGCACTACGATCGAGCCAGTCGACAATCTGCTTGTCGCGCCATTCCTTGTAGCCTTCGGGTATTGCGCTCTTGCCGTCCTCGCCAATGACGTGGCCGTCGCGATCGAACCATTCGGTGTTCAGCGTGCGACGCGCCTCCATCCGCATCAACGCGCGATCCTCGTAGCGCTGTCCGGCTTCGGTTGCTGCCGTGCCCTGCGCAACGCTGTCATCGTTCCTTGCCTTGTATTGGTCGTAGGGATCGTCAGCCCGCTTGTCCGCATCGGCCTTGTTCGCGTCGCGCCATGCGGCCGGCGGATCGTTACCTTCGTTGAAGTCGCTCACCGCGTCGCCGTCCTGCGTTTCGACGGGCTTGCCGAACCGCAACGCCTTCGGCGGGAATGGATCATCGAGCGCTGGCGCGTCCGCTACCACCGTCCAGCCTTTCGGCGGATCGGCATTCACACGGAGCATGTTCAACGCCGAACTGATGCCGGTCACGACGAACATGAGCGGTGCAGACACAAGCGTCGCGGCTACCCCCAACACGCTTTCATTCCCCTTGACTGCGCCGATCAGATTGAATTTGGCCGGTGGCGACGGCGGATACCAGAAGCCCGACTTCGTTCCCGGCTTGCCATGCCGCCAATCGTCTTCCCAATAGCGGTAGGGTTTCTGTACGCCGACCGGGAAGCCGGATGCAAACACCCGCTGCGTCAGGATGCCCGCTGCGCCGATGTCATCGAGTTCGTGCTTGCTGATCCCGCGCCAGCCGATGCCCTGAACCGTCACTGCTGAAATCACCTGATCGTGCGGGCAGCAATACGCGGTGACGCGGCCATAGGTCGCCCCGTTCAAGCCGTGCCGGTCGCGGTCGGCTTGCGCGGCATAAGACCGGTTGCTCGTCGGCGAGACCCGCTTGTTCTCCATGTCTTCATCGACCTTGTCGACCGACTGTTCGAAGGCTTTTCGGGCGCCGACGATCGACAGGAACTTGCCGAAGGTTTGGGTGCGCGCGGCGTAGGTCTGCCGTCCGCGCTGCCCGTTCGCGTCTTTCGTCGCGCGTTGCGACCACGTATCCATGAACGTGTCGGATTTGTACGGACCGTCTGCATTCGCGAGGCTGTATGGTGCGTTCGCCAGCACGTAAGCGTCCGCCACGCAGTGCCCCGTGCGGCCCCACGGATCTTCGACATCGGGGAATGCGTCGCCGAAGAACGCCGCCGTGAGGCCGACGATGTTGCCCTGGCTGTGGCATACGACGGTAATGGGTACGCCGGCTTGCATCTGGCGGATCGACTCGATCAATTTGGCCAACCGCAAGGCCGCGAGCACGCCATACGCGCGCGGCGGCGCACGATACAAAGGCCGATTGGTCGGATTGATGTCTTGCACCGTCATCCATCCCATCGTTCGATCGTCCAGGCCGCCGCGCCAAAGATCGGGCAGGCTCGAACAGCCGTTCGTGAATGGACCGCCGCCCCAATAGTCCTTCTCGTTCAAGAAAATCTTGTCGCCGTACTCTTTGAGTTCTTCACCCGAGGCCCGATAACCCCACCGGAAGTGAATGACGGGCGAGAACGACGGATCGGGCTTGACGTAGTTGCCGGCCCAAAGCTTTGGATTCAGAAACCCATCCGGCGTCACGCTCTCGGTGTACTTCGCCGGCGTCAATTGCCCGGCTTCGATGCCGTGATACATCAATTGATCGTCGAGCCGCCCGATCCGTCGATTGAGTCCTTTGCACAGCCCATCCTCCGTCGCATCGAACCATTCGCCCTCCGAGTTCACGCCATGCACGAAGATCACGACGCCGGGCAAGGGCATCTGCCTGATGCAGATAAGCGGTGTGTTCTTCGCGAACATCGTCATCCCTTCGACACGGCCGACGATGATCGATGGCGGTTCAGGGCGCGACGCAGGTGCGTCAGGCAACCCGGCCTCAGTGGCTGGTTCGTCGGTGGGTGTGTCCGCTACCGGTCGCGGATCGGGAAATGAATCGGGCATCCGGGCTCCTTCTTGTGCTTAGATATGCTTATTGAGACTCATCGCATTTTTCAGAATCAGGATTTTTTGATATTAAATTATGTCTTGGTAAAGAGGTAATGGTGGAAAATGTGCGGCGAAGAATATCAAACTTGTCTGTCGGTATAAATGGTTTTTTATTTTGGGATGATGTAATTTGTTTTAATGTTGTATTTTAAAAAAACGTATATACGTATGGGCCTTTTTGAAGGCCGATTGTTGTTGTCCGGATTTACGGGGTATGGCGGCGATTTTTGATTAAGATGAATTTGGTCGGAAATTTTAAAAATAAGATCCGTCCCACATCGAAACGAACGATCTCCCGTTGCCGCATCGGAAGGAATACGAGCAGGATCGCGCGCTCGGACCCGCTCCGGGCACATGGATTCGTCCCCCGGTCGTCCAGCCGACCGAGTACCGGCCGAGTACCGGCCGAGCCGCGCCATCCATCCGGATCGAGCATCCGGCGCGGCCAGGCACCGGCACGAGCCTCCACGATGTCTATGAGGGATTCCCCCGTAACCCGAGAATGAGCGTCGGTCCGACGCGGCACTCATCCGTGCAGCGCTTCTCCACCCACATTCCCCGCGTGCCCGTCCCGATTATTTGCATTTCGCGAATGGCGCGTTCGCCGGTTGTTCCATACCGGATCTGCATCCATGCACCTATCGTTCGGGCGTCGGCTGATTGAATTCGACGCCTGCAACCGGAAAGGCGGCCGTCACTTCCTCGCGGCTCACGCCGCGTCGCACACAAAAGACATCGGAACTGGCTCATGCACGGACGCTCCGGCGCGCGCAGGGGGGCCAATCCACGGAGACAGACATGAAATCAAACGAGTGGGATACCGCCTACGAGTGGAAAGCGGTGACGCTGCTGGCGCTCGGCTTCGGCCTGGTCGGCCTCGACCGCTGGCTCATCGCGCCGCTGTTCCCTTCGATCATGAAGGATCTGAACCTGACCGCGCAGGACGTCGGCAACTGCATCGGCGTGCTCGGCCTGTCGTGGGGAATTTTCGCGGCCCTGATGGGCGGCATCTCCGACAAGATCGGCCGCCGCAAGGTACTGATCCCGGCGATCGTCGCGTTCTCGCTGCTGTCGGGCTTCTCGGGGCTCGCGGGCGGCCTGCTCGGCCTGATCGCGATCCGTGGGCTGATGGGCGTCGCGGAGGGCTCGTTCTGCCCGACGAGCTTCGCGGCGACGGCCGACGCGTCGCATCCGCGGCGGCGCGGGCTGAACCTCGGGCTGCAGCAAAGCGGCTTCGCGCTGTTCGGGCTCGCGCTGTCGCCGATCATCGCGACGCAACTGCTCAACTTCGTGTCGTGGCGCTGGGTGTTCGCGCTCGTCGCCGTTCCCGGCCTGATCCTCGGCGCGATCATGTTCTTCGTCATCCGCGAGCCGAAGCGCACGAAGGAGGTCGTGTCGGAACACGCGCCGGCCTCGCTCGGCCACGTGCTCAGGAGCCGCAACATCCTCGTCGCGATGGCGGCGCTGTGCTGCGCGATGACGGGCGTGTTCGTGCTGGGCGCACTGCTGCCGCTGTACCTGACCGACTACCTCGCGCTCGGCACGCAGAAGATGGGCCTCGTGGTATCGGCGATCGGATTCGGCGGCTTTCTCGGGCAGTTCGGGTTGCCGGGCCTGTCCGATCTGGTCGGGCGCCGCATCGCGAGCATCGTCGGTTTCGCCGGCACGGCGGTGATGCTCTACATTTTCCGCGGGCTCGGCCCGCAACCGGTCGTGCTGTTCGCTGTCCTGTTCGTTGCGTCGTTCTTCACGCTCGGCCTGGTATCGCTGCTGTCGGGCCCGGTGGCCACCGAAGCCGCGCCCGTCGGCCTCGTGTCGACGTCGATCGGCGCGGTGGTCGGTGTCGGCGAAATCTTCGGCGGCGGCATCGCGCCGGCGATGGGCGGCTACGTCGCCGCGCATTTCGGGATCCAGAACATCCTGTGGCTGCCGATGTGCGCGGTGATGCTCGGCATCGTGGTCAGCATGCTGCTGCGCGAAACCGCACCCGCCGTGCTGCAGCGCCGCGTGGCCGTGCAACCGGAGCTGACGGCGGGCAAGCAGCCGTAATGCGCTGTGCTGCGCGGCCGTACCCGCGCCCGGCGCCCTGCAAGATTGACACCCGTCAGGTGACACAGTGACGCTTTTCGCATGACCCAACCGGCTGGCCGGTGCGGTTAGACTGCCAGTTTCGCTTTCGGGAAGGGCGCGGCATGGACCGGTTTCTGAGCATCGAGGCGTTCGTCAGGGTCGCGGAGACGAGCAGTTTCGCGGAAGCCGCGCGACAGCTCGGCGTGACCAGTTCGGTGGTGACGAACCGCATCCAGCAACTGGAGAAGTTCGTCAACGCGCCGCTGTTCCATCGCAGTACGCGCCACGTGCGGCTGTCCGAAGTGGGCGAGACCTTCTACCGCGAATGCGCCGAGGTGGTGGGGCGCGTCAACGAGCTGACGGACCAGATGCGCGAGCTGCGCGCGACACCCACCGGGCGGCTGCGCATCCAGATGCTGCCCGGCTTCGCGCTCGATCACTTCGGCGTGCCGCTCGCCGAATTCCATCGCCGCTACCCGGGCATCCAGCTCGACATCATCGTCAATGACCGCGTGGTGGACCCTGTCGAAGAAGGGTTCGACATCGCGTTCCAGATCTTTCCGCCGATCTCCGAGTCGTTGATCGAGCGGCGCCTGTTCGTCGTGCGCCGCCTCTTCTGCGCGGCACCCGCGTACATCGAGGCGCATGGTGCGCCACAACATCCGCGCGAATTGCTGCAGCACACCACGGCGCTGTATTCGGGCTATCCGTCGCGCAACCGCTGGACGATGACGCGCGGCGACGAGGTCGTCGAGATGGAGTTGCCGGGCATGATCCGCTCGAACTCCGTGCACCTGCTGCGCGAGTATGCGCTGACGGGCGGCGGCGTCGTGTGCCTGCCCACGCTGGTCGCGAGCGACGCGCTCGTCTCGGGTAGGCTCGTGCCCATCCTCACCGGCTTCGAGATCGCACCGCTGAGCTTTGCCGCCGTTTATCCCGCAACGCAGCGACAGGCTCTGAAGGTGAAGGCGCTGGTCGAATTCCTCGTCGAATACATCGGCGACGAGTCGCCGTGGGATCGTCCGCTGCTGGAGCGCGGCTGGGTTCGCTGACCGGGCGATTATTCGCGAAACGCAAATGCCGTAGTCGCGGTCCGTTACCTTGTTGAGGGGCGCCCTCGCCCCTAAAGTTGAATCCGACAAGCGGTTCAACTCAGGAGACAAGCAATGACCGACACGGCATTCCACACCGTCTTTGGCTCGCTCGACGGCTACACGAAGGGCGAGATCGAAATCACCAGCGGCAGCGCACAGCACTACGCGTTCTCGAACGTCTTCGAGGTGGCGTCGAAGTCGGCCCCCTACGAAAAAGTCGTTGCCGGCAAGAACCTCGAATACGTGATCGAAGTGCTGCGCACCGACGGCCAGTCGCCATGGTTTGCCTGCGCGCACGACGAGTTCGCGATCCAGATGGATGGCGAAGTCCGCATCGACTTCATCAAGCTCGACAACCCGCCGACCACCGGCCGCGGCACCGTGAGCGCCGGCACGCAGCCGGCCGGCCGCGAGATGGGCCACGTCGTGCTGCGCAAGGGGCACCAGGCGCTGCTGCCGGCCGGCTGCGCGTATCGCTTCGCTGCCGGCAAGCCGGGCGTCGCGCTCGTGCAGACCGTGCTCGGCGAGCTGTCCGTCGAGAAGTGGGCCGATATCTGCCTGCACTGATCGTTTCGATCGCCCCATTCGAATATTCCAGGAGACAAGACATGGCCACCCTCGACACCCTCGATCATCCCGCGAGCTTCGCAGCCGATCTCGTGCAAGTCTCGCAGCCCGACGCCGTGACCGGTTACTGCCGCTTCCAGCTCGGCGCGTTCGAATTTCAGCGCGACGAGTATTTCGTGAAAATCAGCTGGCCGGCGAAAGGCCAGACCCGCACGCATGCGATACCCGCCGATGCCTTCCTGCGCGCGATGATGCGCGACGTGGCATGGGGCTTCTTCTACGGCTGGGTGAATTTCGATCACGTGTTCGGCACGCGCAATCACTACGGCAAGGTGGACATGTATGCCGGCACGTTCAACGGCATCCTGAAGGAAGCCGGCGTCGACTACACCGAGACGTTCGAAACGCCCGCCATCATGGCGACCTTCAAGGCCATGCTGCACGACTGGACCAACGAAGGCTTCGATCCGTTCGCGGCGCCCGAGGAAACGGGCTCGGCATTCGGGCGCAAGCATGGCGAGAACGGCTCGGCGATCGAGCGCACGCGCATCGCGACGCGCCGCATGCCGGGCCTCGAAGGCGACTCGCCGTTGCGCGACGACCTGCCGGTCAACCGCGCCTTCCTCGATGTCGCGCAGGACGAGCCGGAAGTGCATGCCGCGCCGGGTTTCGAAGGCGAGCTGCATGCGTTCAACCTGTTCAAGTACCTGTCGCGTTCGGACGTGACGTGGAATCCGTCGGTCACCTCCGTGTGCGGACGCAGCCTGTTTTGCCCGACCACCGAGGAATTCATCCTGCCGGTGTTCCATGGCAACGACCGTGTCGAATGGTTCCTGCAACTGTCCGACGAAATCGTGTGGGACATCGGCGACAAGAACACCGGCGCGCCGCGTGCGCGCATCACGATGCGGGCCGGCGACATCTGCGCGATGCCAGCCGACATCCGGCATCAGGGCTATTCGACGAAGCGGTCGATGCTGCTGGTCTGGGAAAACGCGACGCCTGACCTTCCGCAGCGATACGAGAGCGGCCAGCTTGCGCCGTATCCGATCGCGTTCTAAGCAGCGCTTCGGCAAAACCTCGAGGACGATTCATGCAAACCCAACTCTTCATCGACGGGCGCTTCGTTGACGCCATCGACCGCGGCACGATCGACGTGCTCAATCCGCACGACGGCTCGCTGATCACGAAAATCGCCGCCGCCACCGCGGCGGACGTGGACCTGGCCGTCGAAGCCGCCACCCGTGCGTTCCCGAAATGGTCGGCCATGCCGGCGGCCGAGCGCGGCCGGCTGCTGCTGCGCCTCGCCGACGCGATCGAAGCCAATGCCGAGGAGCTCGCGCAGCTCGAATCGCTGGACACCGGTCATCCGATCCGCGATTCGCGTTCGCTCGACGTGCCGCGCACGGCTGGCTGCTTCCGCTACTTCGGCGGGATGGCCGACAAGCTGCAGGGCTCGGTGATTCCCGTCGAAACCGGCTTCCTGAACTATGTGCAGCGTGCGCCGATCGGCGTCGTCGGCCAGATCGTGCCGTGGAACTTCCCGCTGATGTTCACGAGCTGGAAGATGGGTCCGGCGCTGGCGGCAGGCAACACCGTGGTGCTCAAGCCGTCGGAAATCACGCCGCTGTCGACGTTGCGCATCGTCGAGCTGATGGCCGAGGTCGGCTTTCCGGCCGGCGTCGTCAATATCGTCCCCGGTTACGGGCATACGGCCGGTCAGCGGCTCGCCGAACACCCCGGCGTCGGCAAGATTGCGTTCACGGGTTCGACCGCGACGGGCCGCCGGATCGTCGAGGCGTCGCAGGGCAACCTGAAGCGCGTGCAGCTGGAGCTCGGCGGCAAGGGCGCCAACATTGTGTTCGACGATGCGAACCTCGAAGCGGCCGTCAACGGCGCCGCATGGGCGATCTTCCACAACCAGGGGCAGGCGTGCATCGCGGGCTCGCGTCTCGTGCTGCACGAGCGCATCGCCGACGCATTCCTCGAGCGCTTCGTGTCGCTGGCTGCGTCGATCCGCGTCGGCAACCCGCTGGACCCGGACACCGAGATGGGCCCGCTGACGTCGAAGCAGCACCTCGACCGCGTGCTGTCGTTCGTCGACGTCGCGCGCGAGCAGGGCGGCCGTGTGCTTGCCGGCGGCAGCGCGCCGCAGGACGCGGCGCTCGCCAACGGCTACTACGTGCGCCCGACCGTGATCGAAGCGAAGCATGCCGCCGACCGCGTCGCGCAGGAGGAAGTGTTCGGGCCGTTCGTCACCGTGCTGCGCTTCGGCAGCGACGAGGAAGCGCTGTCGATCGCCAATGCGACCGAATACGGGCTCGGCAGCGGCTTGTGGACCAACGATCTTTCCCGCGCGCACCGGATGGCGTCGCGGATCGACGCGGGCATGTGCTGGATCAACTGCTACAAGCGCGTGAATCCGGGTAGCCCGTTCGGCGGCATCGGGAAGTCGGGCTACGGCCGCGAGATGGGCTTCGAGGCGATGCACGACTACACGGAAGCGCGTTCGGTATGGGTCAACGTCGACGGCAAGGTGCCGCCGCACTTCAAGCGCTGAGGCCAAGATGGAGCGCTTCGTCTATCAGGGAACGCCTTCGCGCGTCGTATTCGAGTGGGGCGCACTCGAACGCTTGCCGGACGAGCTGTCCACGCTCGGCGCGCAGCGGGCGCTGATCCTGGCGACGCCCGAGCAGCAGGCGCTCGCCGAACGCGTCAGGGACGTGCTCGGCGAGCGGGCCGCCGGTGTGTGTGCGCAGGCCGTGATGCACGTGCCGGTCGAGGTCGCACGCGCCGCGCGCGAGATGGCCGCCGAACTGGGCGCGGACTGCTGCATCGCGATCGGCGGCGGTTCGACGATCGGGCTCGGCAAGGCGATCGCGCTCGAGTCGTCGTTGCCGATCCTCGCCGTGCCGACGACGTATGCGGGCTCGGAGATGACACCGATCTTCGGGATCACGGAGGGACGGCTCAAGCGCACCGGGCGCGATGCGCGCGTGCTGCCGCGCACCGTGCTCTACGACCCGTCGCTGACGTTGTCGCTGCCGCCGGCGATCTCGGCCCCTTCCGGCGTCAATGCGATGGCGCACGCGGTCGAAGCGCTTTATGCGGAAGATGCAAACCCGGTGATCGGCCTGATGGCCGAGGAATCGATTCGCGCGCTCGGCGAAGCGCTTCCGGGCGTGGTTCGCGAGCCGGCGGACCGGGAAATGCGCAGCCGTGCGCTGTACGGCGCATGGCTTGCGGGCACCTGCCTCGGCGCGGTCGGCATGGCGCTGCACCACAAGCTCTGCCATACGCTCGGCGGCACCTTCAACCTGCCGCATGCGCAGACGCACGCCGCGATGTTGCCGCATACCGCGCACTACAACCATGCCGCGGCGCCCGATGCGCTGCGTCGCGTCGCGCGGGCGCTGGGCGGCACCGACGCGGCCGACGCCGGCCCGCTGCTGTTCGGGCTGAATCGGCAGCTTGGCATTGCGCCGGCGCTTGCCGACCTCGGGATGCCGGAAGCGGGCCTCGACGAAGCCGCCGACCTCGCGTGCCGGAACCCGTACGCGAATCCGCGGCCGATCGAGCGTGCAGCGATTCGCGAATTGCTTCAGCATGCGTGGGAAGGGCGCGAGCCGCATTGAGCGGCCGGCTGGATCCAAGGAGACGAACGTGACGAATGATCATCAAGACGGCGACACCCGGCTGACCGAGCAGGTCGTCGCCAGCTTCGACGGTACGCCGAACCCGCGCCTGCGCGTGCTGATGCAGAGCCTCGTGCGGCATCTTCATGCGTTCGTTCGCGAGACGGCGCTGACGGAAGCCGAGTGGATGGCGGCGATTCGCTTCCTGACCGAAACCGGGCAGATGTGCGACGACGCCGTGCGACAGGAATTCATTCTGTTGTCCGACACGCTCGGCGTGTCGATGCTGGTCGATGCGATCAACCATCGCTTCGCCACCGGCGCGACGGAAACCACCGTATTCGGCCCGTTCTACATCAAGGGCATGCCCGATCGCGCGTATGGCGAGAACATGGCGTTCACGCCGGGCACGCCGGTCGTCGTGCACGGGCGCGTGCTCAGCACCGGCGGCACGCCCGTGGTGGACGCCGTGCTCGACGTGTGGCAGACCGCGGACAACGGCATGTATTCCGGGCAGGACACCGAACAGCCTCACGGCAATCTGCGCGGGCGCTATCGGACCGATGCCGAAGGCCGTTATGCGATCACGACGATTCTGCCGGTCAGCTATCCGATTCCGACCGACGGCCCGGTCGGGAAGATGCTCGACGCCACCGGCCGCCATCCCTGGCGGCCCGCGCATCTGCATTTCATGATCGACGCGCCCGGCTATCGCACGCTCGTCACGCATCTTTTCGATGAAGACGACAAATATCTGAAATCGGATGCCGTCTTCGGCGTGAAGCCGTCGCTGATGGTCGCGTATCGCCCGCGCGCCGCAGATGAGGGGATCGCTCGCCACGTCGGACTGAACGGCCCGTATCGCGAAGCGACGTACGATTTCGTGCTCGACCGGAGTTGATCGACATGGCGCGTTTTTTTGCGGTGTTCGCCACTGACCAGCCCGGCATGCGCGAGGTACGCGACCGCGTGCGGCCCACGCACCGGACCTACCTGCGTTCCGCCGCGCAGCACGGCGTGTATGTGCGGCTCGGCGGCCCGACGCTCGATCCACAGGGCGATGCGATGAACGGCACGTTGCTCGTCATCGAGGCGGACGACATCGATGCCGTGATGCAGTTCGTCGGCAACGATCCGTACGTGAAGGAAGGGTTGTTCTCGCGAGTCGAGGTGCGTCCGTGGGACTGGAGCCTCGGCAACCCCGAGCGGAGAGTGTGAGTCATGGGCGCTCCGCAACTCTGTCGCTTCTCCGACGTGCCCGATGGTGGTGCACGGGTCGTCGACGAAGCGTGCATCGGACGTCCCGTCATCGTCGTGCGGCGCGGTGAGCAGGTGTGGGCGTACGTGAATCGTTGCCCGCATTTCTCGGTGCCGCTCGATTTCATTCCGGGAAACGTGTCCTGTTATCGGTCGCAGGTGCTGATGTGCGCGCATCACAGCGCGTTGTTCCGGTTCGACGATGGCGTGTGCATCGACGGGCCGTGCTCGGGTGCCGGGCTGGAAGCCGTGGCCGTCGAGGTGGATGCCGCGGCGTGGGTGGTTTGTCGACGCGCTTGAGTCGGTGGATGGGACGATCGTCTCAGGTTGGGTGAAATCCGGAATCCGCGGGATTATATCCATCCATTTGAATAAGTATCACTAAATAAATATCGGTATGCCTGCCCGGATGCAAGCCTGATCCGGGCAGGGGAAGGCGTTGTTTCTCGAAGCACCGGGCGAGCGCCCGCGACGTAGCGGGCACTCGCTCGATTTTCAAAAAGACGGAGACAAAATGAAACTGAGGTTTGGAGTATTGGCGATGCTTGCCATCGCGCAGGGTGCGTACGCGCAAAGCAGCGTGACCATGTTCGGCCTGATCGACAGCGGCATTTCATATGTCAGCAACGAGGGCGGAGGGAAGAACGTCAAGTTCGACGACGGCATTTTCACGCCGAACCTGTTCGGCCTTCGCGGCACGGAAGATCTCGGCGGCGGATATCGCGCGACGTTCGCGCTCGTGAACCAGTTCTCGATGGCGAACGGCAGCATCGTCGGCACCGGCCTCTTCGGGCGTAACGCCTACGTGGGTATCGAAAGCGACCGGTTCGGCAGCATCCGGCTCGGCAACCAGTACGACTTCATGGTGGATTCCCTCTTTGCGAAGGACAATGAAATCGCGATGGATCTGTCGGGGCTGTACGGCTTTCGCAACGGCCCGTTCCAGCGCCTCGCGCTTCCGGACAACCCGACCGGCGCGTTCGACTGGGACCGCACGGCAGGCAGCAAGCCGGTCGCGAATTCGGTCAAATACAGCTTGCCGACGATTGCGGGGTTTTCGGGCGGCGTGATGTATGCGTTCGGCGGCGTGGCCGGCTCCGTCGGCGCGGACAATACCGTAAGCGCCGGGTTGAACTACGAGCGTGGCGCGTTCGGTATCGGCGCGGCCTATACGAACGAGAAGTACGGGCCTGCGCCGGGCACGCCGTCGACCAGCGTGCGCAACTGGGGCGTCGGGATGCACTACGACTTCGGGGCCGTGACCGCGAAGGCGTTGCTGACCACCGTGCACAACTCGTTCAACGACGCCGGGGTGTGGATGGCTGAAGCCGGTGGCGTCTGGCGCATCAGGCCGGACGTTTTCCTTGGCGCGAAGTACATGTACATGAAGGGCAACGAAGCCGTGAACGACAACCACGCGCATCAGGTCAGCGTCGCGCTTCAATACCTGTTGACCAAGCGAACGATGGTTTATGTGTCAGCGGATTATCAACGCGCGAACAACGGCGCGAACGCGCAGATCAACGGCGTGCTCGATCCGGACGGGGCGTCGAGTTCGGCGAGCCAGGCGGTCGCGCGTGTCGGGTTGCATACGATGTTCTGACGGGGTGCTGCTTTGCCGTCGTTCGAATTACGACCCAGCCGTTGCGGCCGCTTCCCTGGCCTTGTCCTGCTCTGCCGCCAGTGCTGCATCGGCCGCCTGCGCGCGCTGGATGGCCGGGCGTGCAAGGACGCGATCGATATAGGCGCGAATGAGCGGCGTCTCGGGTACCAGCTTGAGCATCGTGGTCCAGTTCAATGCGGAGGCCCACAGCACGTCCGCCGCCGTAAAACGCTCGCCCAGCAGATAGGGGCCGTTGGCCAGTTGCGTGGCGATCGCGTTGACGACGGCATCGAAGTCGCCATAGGGCGACGTCGAGTATGCGGCCGGCGGACGGTTCATCGAGCGATCGACGAGCGCCGGCTCGAAGCATGAACCGTAAAACGTCATCCAGCGCAGATAGGGGCCGCGCAGTGCATCGCCCGGCGCGGGCGACAGGCCGGCTTCCGGATACAGCTCGGCCGCGTACAGGTAGACGGCCGCCTGCTCGGTGACGATTACGTCGCCGTGGCGCAAGGCGGGAACCTTGCCCAGCGGATTGACCGCGAGGTAGTCGGGCTCACGATGTTTTCCGGTCGAGAGATCGAACGCATGCACTGCGTAGTCGGCGCCCAGTTCCTCGAGCAGCATGCGGGCGCCTGCCGATCGGCTGCGCGGCGAGTGGTACAGGGTCAGGTGACGGTCTTGCTGCATTTGCGGGCTCCGGTGTGCGGTCGTCGGCGGGAATTCAAATGTAGGACGCTCGCGGATCGCCGTCTTGGAAAAATCCGCTGCCGCGGTGCATCATCACGCAATCCTCTTCCTGGTTCGTCACCATGGCCGACTTGCGTCACGTGACCGACACGCCCAAGGGCGTCGTCGGCCCGAAAGCCTTCAATCAGCGGTTTCGCCTGAATCGCTATCACCCGTGTGCCGAACTGGCCGGTGTGCTGGATCACCACTGGATCGTCGAATGGGATCTGCGCGACCAGCCGCCGTATGTGCAGCGCACGCTGCCGTATCCGTGTGTGAATCTGGTGTTCGATCGCCGGCGGACGGGCGTTTTCGGTGTCGTGTCGGGCGCGTTCGAGACGACGTTGGCCGGGGCGGGGAGGGTGATGGGTTTGCGCTTTCGGCCGGGGGCGTTTCGGGCGTTCCTCGGCAAGCCGGTGCATGTGCTGACCGACAAGGTGCTGCCGGTGTCGACGCTGCTCGACTGTGGCGATGCGGAAGCCGAGGACGCCGTGCTCGGTGCCGGGGATGATGCGGGAATGGTCGCGGCGGCGGAGGCGTTGCTGTTGCGGGTGCTGCCGCCGGTCGATCCGCAGGTCGAGCGCATTCATGCCATTTTGCAGATGCTGCAGCAGGATATCGGGCTGACGCAGGTGCGGGATCTGGCCGAGCGTGCGGGCCTGGGCGAGCGCACGCTGCAGCAGCTCTTTTCCAGCTACGTGGGCGTGACGCCGAAGTGGGTGATCTGTCGTTACCGGCTGCATGAGGCCGCGGATAAGCTCGCGGGCGGCGAGCCGGTCGATCTCGCGGAGCTGGCGCATTCGTTGGGGTACTTCGATCAGGCGCATTTCACGCGCGATTTCCGCAAGCTGGTGGGGAAGGCGCCGGCGGAGTACAGGCGGGACGATCGGCGGGAATGAGGGGGCGGATTGGTGTGATCATTGACCTGCCGCAGGCCGATAATGAACCTGCAACGAGGGCGCCGGCTGGCGGTGAATTTCAGGCAGCAGGTGCGTTGCCGATCAGTCCCGCCTATAGTGCTCGTCGTTGACCGATCTGCAAGAGAATCAGGAGTTCGTCGTGTTTCACCGGAAATCCAGGTTGGGTCGTTCGAACTTCGTGTGCGTCGTCGCGCTGACGATGATGCTGGCGCCGGTCGCGGCGCATGCCGAGGCTGTCGCCGGCACGACGCGCGTCGCGCACGCTGTCAATCACGGCACAGCATCCGCACGACCGATCGTCGGCGACGACCCGGTTGCCATTCGGGACGCGCTGAAGAAGCTGCACGTCAGCACCGTCCAGCCGTCGTTGAGCGACCGGGTTCGCGGCTTGGTCTCCAGCGTTGCCGACCGGCATGGCCCGAATCCTGACCTGGCGGCCGTCGATCTGGATCGTGACGTGACGTTCGTGGTGCCGGTGCGGTACGGGCTGAGGTACTCGACACGGCGGCACCTGTTGACGCTGGACGTCGACCTGTTCGATGCAGAGCGCGACGACCGGAAGGGCATCCTGCTCAGAAAGGTCACGACGGGGCCACGCGGGCGAGGGCTTGTGATTGCACCCGAAGCGAAGGCGAAAGGGTATATCCAGCAGGTCGACATCATCGAAATCGATTCCGGGCAAGGTCAGAAGACCTCGGTTCGTAGCCGCATGCGGCTTTCGCCTGCTTTGTATGCTCAAGCGCATGGCGACTTCGCATTCGTTTTTTCCGGGCGCCTGGTTCGGCCTTATCTGACTGAACAAAGCGAGCATGCCGATCCGAGTATTGATGAGCCGACGGACATCACGACCAGAATTTCCACGTTGCATATGGATCTCCGTGCCATCTCGCTGGTGAGTCCGTCGAGTGGTGTTGTGTTGTCTAAGAGGTTGCGGTTGTCGAAGTAGTTGCTGGCGGATGGGCGAGTGATCTCACGAGACGGGATGCTCGCTTGATGGATTTATTCCTGTATGGATTCCTAGACAGATGCCTTGCAGAAAGGAAACCGTTTCCTTTCCCCTGAGTGGTGGAGCTGATTCAGGCGTTTACGGCATGATTTCCCTGTCGTTACCGACGGGCCCGAATCAGTGAACACTCGTGCCCGCGAACTATGCGTCGGCTCAAACAAGTAGTCGTGGCAACCCGGTTCCAGGACGAAAGAAATGAGTTCCGATGCGTGCCTCGCTCTTGTGGCTTCCGGTGTAGCATAGTGCGGTCATCGTTCTAGTGAAGGGAAAATAATGGCAACGCTTCAATCCATCCAGGCAAAAATCCAGAAGCTTCAGGCGCAGGCGGAAGAACTTGTGGCAGCGAAATCAACTGCAGTGCTCGGGAAGATTCATGACCTTATGGAGAAGTACGGCGTATCGGTTGCCGAAATCGAGGCGTTTGTCGGCAAACGTCGTGGTCGCAAATCTCAAGCGGAAGCCACGGCAAGGAAGAGCGGCTCTACCGCGAAATACGCAGACCCAAAGACCGGGGCGACCTGGACGGGGCGCGGTCGTGCACCGGCCTGGATTGCGAACGCAAAGGACCGCTCCAGGTTCCTCGTTGACGGACCTTCGTCGAGCGCCGCGGCAGTTGCTAAAGCGCCGGCAAAAGCGGTGAAGGCGGGAAACCAGGTGAAGGCCCCGCAACCGGCGCTTTATCGTGACCCCAAGTCGGGTGCTACATGGAGCGGTCGCGGCCGTGCGCCGGCTTGGCTCGCGAGTGTGAAAGACCGGTCGAAGTTTTTGATTGCCGGTGCGGGTGAAGTGGCTACCGCGCCGAAGGCAAAGCCGGTCAAGCCAGCGGCTAAGAAAACTGCCGCGAAGAAGGTGGCGGCAACGAAGAAGACCGTTACCAGGAAAGCGGCGGCTCGAAAAGTTGCTCCGAAAGGGAGTGCGGCCGCAAAGGCGCCTGCTGCCCGAAAAGCACGTGTGCAGAAGGGCCCCGCAGGCTCTGCCGATGCTGGCGTAGCCGAAGGAACGACTCAAGTTGCGAGCATGCCGGCCCGCGCCTGAGATGGTTGCAGTCCGGGCGTTGGATGACATTCCCCTCTGCCCGGTATTTGCCTCGGTTTACTCGCTTTCGACTTCTCGGAAAAATACCTGGTCGACCGGCAGGAAGAAGCAACCGATACAGTCTCCGGCAGGCGTAATCGCTGTCCACCGATTACGCGCGCGTTTGACTCGGTTCGTGTGCACGCGAGCGCCAGCTTTGTGGAATCGCAGCGTCTTGTTGTGCGATGAGAGGCAGTGCCGTAACAGGAACATTGCCTCGACATCGACCACATTCGCTCCGTGACATGTATTTCGCTGCGTCGAAGCTGCGGGCGAAGTCAGCGAGGTCCTTCGAATACAGCAGATGTCCGCGGAAAGAACTGTCGTCAAGTTGCAGAAGATACGCAACCTCGGCAAGACGGGCATCGAGACTATGCGGGTAAGTGAAACTTCACGAATGGCTTTAAGTGAAACTATTCGAAGTTGCTACATGAGCCTATCCGGTCTTTTGTGTGTGATGCATAAACTGACGGCCAAGGAGCCACTTTTATGCCACGCAAACGCAAGGAAGAAGTGACGATAGAACCGGGCAAGGGCTTGAACCTGGACCCGGAACTGATCAAGCAACTGGTGCCCGGAACGCTGGACCGGGCGACGATCAACGAGCAGCTCGCGGCGCTCAAGAAGGCGATCTTCGAGCGCGCACTGGGCGGCGAGTTGGCCCACCACCTCGGCTACGAGAAGGGCGAAGCCAAGCCGGCCGGCAGCACGAACCATCGCAACGGCACCAGCCGCAAGCGCATCGCGACCGATGACGACCTGCTCGACGTCGAGATTCCGCGCGACCGCGAAGGCACCTTCGATCCGGTGCTGATCGCCAAGGGCGAACGGCGCTTTACCGGCTTCGACGACAAGATCATCGCGATGTACGCCCGCGGCATGAGCGTGCGGGAGATTCAGGGCTTCCTGCAGGAGATGTACGGCATCGAAGTGTCGCCGGACTTCATCAGCACCGTCACTGACGCGGTGATCGACGAAGTGCGTGAGTGGCAGCAGCGGCCGCTCGAGCCGATGTATCCGGTCGTGTTCTTCGACGCCTTGCGCGTCAAGATCCGCGACGAAGGCGTTGTGCGCAACAAGGCGATCTACCTGGCGCTGGGCGTGCGCCGCGACGGCACGCGTGACGTGCTGGGCCTTTGGATCGAGCAGACCGAGGGGGCCAAGTTCTGGCTGCGGGTGGTGAACGACCTGAAGCTGCGCGGCGTGCAGGACATCCTGATCGCCGTGGTCGATGGCTTGAAGGGCTTCCCGGAAGCGATCAACACGGTGTTCCCGGAAACGACGGTCCAGACCTGCATCGTGCATCTGATCCGGAACTCGCTGGACTTCGCCAGCTGGAAAGACAGGAAATCGGTTGCAGCGGCGCTCAAGGAGGTCTATCGGGCACCGTCGGCCGAAGCGGCCACCGTGGCGCTGGATGCGTTCGACGCGAGCCCGTGGGGTACGAAATACCCCCCGATTGCCGCCCTCTGGCGCCGGGCCTGGGATCAGGTGATTCCGTTCTACGCCTTCGCACCTGACATCCGGAAAATTGTATACACGACCAACGCGATCGAGTCGCTGCACATGCAGCTTCGGAAGATCATCAAGGCGCGCGGCCACTTCCCGTCGGACGAGGCCGCGCTCAAACTGATCTGGCTGGCGCTGCGCAACGTCGTGGCCAAGTGGACCGGTTCCCGGCACGATTGGAAGAGCGCGATGACCCAGTTTGCGCTGCTTTACCCGGAACGATTCAACATTGGAGTCTGAATCTCAACCCGCCTCACACACTAAATTCCGGATACCTCCTGCTACATCGCGGCCCCCGCCGAATGTCCTTTACTCCACCGTCACCGACTTCGCCAGATTCCTGGGCTTGTCAATATCCGTCCCCCTTGCCAGCGCCGCGTGATAAGCCAGCAATTGCATCGGCACCGTATGCAGAATCGGCGACAGCGGCCCGTAGTATTCGTTGAGCCGAATCACCTCGATTCCGTCGCTCGGCACCAGCCCGCAGTCCACATCCGCGAACACGAAAAGCCTGCCATTGCGCGCGCTGACCTCATGCATGTTCGATCGAAGCTTTTCCAGAAGCGCATCGTTCGGCGCCACCGCAATCACCGGCATCTCGTTACTGACCAACGCCAGCGGCCCATGCTTCAATTCCCCCGCGGGATAAGCCTCCGCGTGGATGTACGAAATCTCCTTCATCTTCAGCGCGCCTTCCAGCGCGATCGGATAATGCATCCCGCGTCCGAGAAACAGCATGTTGTCGCGCCGCGCGAGCAGTTCCGACCAGCCCATGATCTGCGGCTCCAGCGCGAGCACCTTCGACATCGCATCGGGCAGATGCCGCAGCGCACGCAGATGCGCCTTCTCCTCGTCGTCGCTCAACCGCCCGCGCACCTGCGCCAGCGACAAGGTCAGCAAGAACAATGCGACGAGCTGCGTCGTAAAAGCCTTCGTCGACGCCACCCCGATCTCGATCCCCGCCCGCGTGACGAACTGCAGCGCGCATTCGCGCATCAGCGCGCTCGTCGCGACGTTGCAGATCGCGAGCGTATGCATCATCCCGTTGCGCTTCGCGACATGCACGGCCCCGAGCACGTCGGCCGTCTCGCCGCTTTGCGACACCGCGACGACGAGCGTGCGCGGATTCGGCACGCTGTCGCGATACCGAAACTCGCTCGCAATCTCCACGCTCGCGGGCAGCTTCGCGATGCGCTCGATCCAGTACTTGGCGGTCAGCGCCGCGTGATAACTGCCGCCGCACGCGAGCAGCAACACCGAATCGGCATCGTTGAACACGCGCCACGCACCGTCGCCGAACAGCTCCGGCATGATCGACCCGACATCGAGCAACGTATCGGCCACCGCCTGCGGCTGCTCGAAGATTTCCTTCTGCATGTAATAGCGATACGACCCGAGGTCGGCCGCACCGCTATGCGCGGCCACGCGCTGCACCGCACGTTCGACACGCTGGCCGGCCGCATCGACGATCCAGTAGCGATGGAGCTGAATATCGGCGACATCGCCGTTCTCGAGATAAGCGATGCGATCGGTGATGCCCGACAACGCGATGGCATCCGACGCCAGGAAATTCTCGCCGTCGCCGACACCGACGACGAGCGGCATTCCGTCGCGCGCACCGACGATCCGGTGCGGCTCGTCGCGGCACATCACCGCGATCGCGTAGCTGCCGTGCAGTCGCGCGACGGCGCGGCGCACCGCGTCGAACAGGTCGCCGTCGTACAGATGGTCGATCAGGTGCGCGATCGCTTCGCTGTCGGTCTGGCTCGCGAACACGTAGCCGTGCGCCTGAAGCTCCGCGCGCAGTTGATCGCAGTTCTCGATGATCCCGTTGTGCGACAGCGCGATGCGTGCGTTGTCGTCGCTCGGCGAGAAGTGCGGATGCGCGTTGAGCGTGACGGGCGCGCCGTGCGTCGCCCAGCGCGTATGCGCGATGCCGGTGTACCCGGACAGCGCATGCGCGGCGATCTCGCGCTGCAGGTTGGCGACGCGCTCGACGCTGCGCGCGCGGGCCAACGCGCGGTCGCGGTAGACCACGACGCCGCACGAGTCGTAGCCGCGGTATTCGAGCCGCTTCAGCCCGTCGACGAGGTTCGGCAGGATGTCCCGCTGGGCAACCGCTCCGACAATTCCACACATATCGCGCTCCGTAAATGTCCTGTCTGGACCTGTGACAGCGATGGTAGAGGCGGGCTAATGGAATTAAATTTCAAAATACATCTATAAATGAAACGAACAGGCGATCAGTTATCATGTTGAAATTAAATTTCACGTCTTGACGGGAAGGAGCCGCCGATGGCCGGCATCACGCTCGACGATCTCGACCTGCGCATTCTCGCGATCCTGCAGGACGACGCGTCGGTATCGAACCTGGAGCTGGCCGAGCGCGCCTTGTCGTCGCCGCCGACCTGCATGCGCCGCGTGCGGCGGCTGACGGAAGCGGGCGTGATCCGCCGGCAGGTCGCGGTGCTCGATCCGGTCGCGATCGGCACGGCGGTCACGGCATTGATCGAGATCAGCCTCGACCGGCAGACGGCCGAAGACTACGACGCGTTCGAAGCCTACGTCTGCGCGGAGCCGGCGGTCACGCAGTGCTATCGCGTATCGCCGGGGCCGGATTTCGTGGTGGTGGCCGATCTGGCCGACGTCGCCGAATACGACGAATTCGCGCGGCGGCTGTTCACCGGCGCATCGAACGTGCGCAACGTGCGGACGTTCTTCTCGACGCATCGCGCGAAGTTCGAGGCGAACGCACGGGTCGCGCATGCGATGCGCAAGCGCGTGTAATTGCCTCGAATCCGTTCTCACGCGGCGTCCGTCAGTTGCAGCGGCTTGCCATACCCGAAGCAATGTGCGGGCTCGGGAAACGCGGATTGCCGTACGTCCTGCGCGTACTGGCGGATCGCATCGCGCATCACCGCATTCGCGTCGGCGTAACGCTTCACGAAGCGCGGCGTGTACGCATCGAACGCGCCGACCATGTCCTCGGTCACGAGCACCTGCCCGTCGCAAGCCGGCGACGCGCCGATGCCGATCGTCGGAATCGACAGCGTTTCCGTTACGTGCCGCGCGAGCGCTTCGGCGGTGCCCTCGATGACGACGCCGAACGCGCCGGCCCGCTCGGCGGCACACGCGGCATCGAACACCTGCGCAGCCGAACGCGGATCCATCCCCTGCGCGCGGAAGCCGCCGGTCGCGTTCGCTTGCTGCGGCATGAGGCCGACATGCGCCATCACTGGAATGCCGCGATCGGTGAGGAAGCGGATCGTGTCGGCCATCTCGCTGCCACCTTCGAGCTTCACGGCCTGCGCACCGGTTTCGGCGATCAGGCGCGCGGCGGAGCGATACGCCTGCGCGGGCGATTCCTGATACGTCGAGAACGGCAGGTCGACGACGACGCACGCGTGCGCGGCGCCACGAACGACGGCCGCACCGTGTGCAATCATCATGTCGAGCGTGACGCGCAGCGTATCGGGCATCCCGTACAGCACCATGCCGACGGAGTCGCCGACGATGATCATGTCGGCCACCTCGTCGACCAGCTGCGCCATCGGCGCGGAGTAGGCGGTCAGCGATACGAGGCTGCCGATGCCTTTGGTCGAACGGATCGCGGTGATGGTCTTGCGGGTGGTGCGGGTATGAGCGCTCATGAACGGAAGCCGTGTGAAAGAGGAGCCGTCACGGTAGCATCGCACTCGTTCGTGCAATGACCTTCGGAGGACGTCTTATGTTGCTGGCGGGACAACCGGCCGACCCTTACGCGGTGCCGCCGATGGCGCGCCTGCCGAGGCCGCTGTTCGTGCGTGCGTTCGAGATTCCCGGCAACGTGAGTGTTGGCGCGCACAGTCATCCGTGGGCGCAGCTCATGTATGCGACGCGCGGCGTGCTCGAGGTGTCGACGCCGTTTGGTCAGCATCTGCTGCCGCCGCACTACGCGATGTGGATTCCGCCGGACGTCCCTCATGCGGTAACGACGCGCGATTGCGTTGCGTTCCACAGCCTGTATCTCGATGCAGCGATCGCGCGCGACGATCCCCGCGACGACTGCACGATTCTCTGCATGACACCGCTTCTGCGCGAGCTGGTGATCGCCACCGGCGAGTTGCCGGTGAACTACGACGAGACGGGGCCGGACGGTGCGCTGGTGTGCGTGATCGCGGACCGGATCGCACGCATGCGGCCGGCGCCGCTGACGGTGCCGCTGCCTCGCGATGCGCGACTGATGAAGATCGCACGCGCATTGCATGCATCGCCGGGCGATACGCGCAGTCTCGACGAATGGGGACATCAGGTCGGCGCGACGCGGCGCACGCTGTCGCGTCTGTTCCGGCAGGACACCGGGCTGTCGTTTACCGAATGGCGGCAGGCCGTGCGGCTGCTGGCAGCGTTGCCGCTGCTCGACGCGGGCGAGCCGATTGGGACGGTGGCCGCGCTACTCGGCTACGACTCGACGTCGTCGTTCATCGCGCTGTTCCAGGCGAAGTTCCGCATGACGCCTGGTGCGTATGCGAAACGCGAGGCACGGCGGCCGGTGCTGGCCGACTGACGCGCCCCGGGCGCGCCGGACGTCGGCGTTCAATCAGAATGCAAGCGACTGCTGCATCGCATGGCGCTCCCCGCGCTGAAACCCCGCCCCTTCGAGCGACAACAACGCTCGCTTCCGTTCGATCCCGCCCGCATATCCGGTCAGGCTGCCCGACGCGCCGATCACGCGATGGCACGGCACCATGATCGACACCGGATTGCGGCCGACCGCGCCCCCGACGGCGCGCGCGGCGCTCATCGGCAGCCCGACGCGTTCGGTGATGTCGCCGTACGACACGAGCTCCCCGAACGGAATCGCGAGCAGTTGCTTCCACACGCTGCGCTGAAACGCGGTGCCGCGCAGGTGAATCGGCACCGAGAAGGTCTCGCGCGTGCCGGTGAAATACTCGGCGACTTCTTCTGCGATCTTGCGTGCGAGCGGCGATGCGTTGCGTGCGTCCGCATTCGCATCCGACGCGATCGCGAGCGACGGATAGTATTTCTGGCCGACGAAAAAAAGGCCCGTCAGCGCATCGTCCTCGATGCGGATGGCGATGTCGCCCAGCGGGCTCGGAATCAGATGAGCGGGAGTCAACGCGAAGCTTCTCCATGAAGGCGCCACACATGCAGTGCGGCATACGCGCGCCATGGCGCCCAGCGCGCCGCATGCGGCGCGCTGGATGCAGATGATGCAATGCGCGGACGATCGGCGGCGCGCTGTGCAAGCCATGTATCGTCGGCGGGGAATGCGTTCGGCCAGCCCATTGCGCGCATCGCGACGTACTGCACCGCGCGTTCGTCGAAACCGGGCATCGCGCGCAACGCGGCGAGCGTCGCGTCGAGCGGCGCCATCGGTTCGAGCGCGAGCGTGCCGTCGGCGACCGCGCGTGCCAGCGACACGATAGCGCGCGCCGCATCGCGCGCGATGCCGATCGCTTCGAAGGCTGTCGGCGGCGCGCAAGCGAGCGTCGCGGCGCAGGGCAGGGTATGCGTAAGCCCGGGCGACGCGTGGTCCACCGGCGAGCCGAAGCGTTCGGCAACGCGCGCGAGTAGCGGCGGCGTGCGTGCCAGCTGCTCGCCCGCGATCGCGCGGATCGCAATCTCGAGCCCGTCGAATGCACCGGGCACGCGCAGGCCGGGCGAGCCGTGCGAGTTCGCCGAGGTGCGCGTCGATCACGTCGGGCCGGCTGTGGTCGAACAGCCGCCGCACGCGCGCGAGCACGGCCGGCACGACGGGCGTCAGCGCGGGCGATACGGTGACGGCGAGCGCGAACCGCTGCGGCACGTGCGTCACGGACAACCAGCCGGCGACATCGCCGCCGCCATGTCAATTCGGCAGCGCGACGACGCGCATAACCGTTCGCGTCGATCCGCTCGACGCCGTCGATCTGCCGCTGCGCGAAGCTGCATCAGCTCGGCCCACGCGAACGGCGGCCGGTACGGCAGCAGGAACGTCATGTCGCCGCCGGCCGCTGCGCTGGCGCCCTTGCGCAGGCGCAGCGGATTGAGGCCGTAGCGTTGCCGGAACAAGTCGTTGAAGCGCCGCACGCTGCCGAATCCGGCGGTCGAGGCGACGACGGCCACCGGCAGCACGGTGTCGGTCAGGAAGGCGCTTGGCCATCAGCAGCCGGTGCGTCTGCGCGAATTCGACCGGCGACACGCCGAACTGCGCGGCGAAGATCCGGCGCAGATGGCGCTCGGTCACGCCGACCCGCCGCGCGAGCGCATCGACCGCATGCTCGTTCAGAAAACCGTCCTCGATCAGCGCGGCGGCCGCATCGGCGAGATTGCCGGACAGGTCGAGCAGCCCGTGACCGGGCGCGAGCTCGGGCCGGCAGCGCATGCACGGCCGGAAGCCGGCCTTCTCGGCCGCCGCGGCGGTCGGATAGTAACTGCAGTTCTGCGCCTTCGGCGGCTTCACCGGGCAAACGGGGCGGCAATACACGCCCGTCGTCGACACGCCGACGAAGAACCAGCCGTCGAAGCGGCGGTTCCGCGAGAGCAGGGCGTCGTAGCAGATGTCGGGATCGAGGCGCATGCGGCGACTGTAAACCATCCGCGCCGCCGATTCTGGCTGGAATCGGACATGTGTATCGGCTGGCGCTTCCGCGTCATGGCCTCGTTCGCACCCCGTTTCCGCGCAGGAAAATCGCGGAAAAACGATTAATGCCAATCTGCGAAACAGTCGTCTCTTTTTGCGCGGCCCGATTTGAGATGACTCATCGAAATCCCCGACTGACATGCCACCAGCGCCCGTCCTATGCTTTGAAAAACGTTTTCCAGACATCGACAGGCGACCGGCCGTGCCACGAACGTGGCACACCGCCGCCCGCCCCGGCGCCCGTCGCCGGTCACGGACACGCATCATCCAGCGGCGCGACGGGCGCGGCCGCGCATCGGAGACACTCATGCAATCTGCCGTCGTCGGCGCCGTGCGCGCCGCGGCCAGCCGCTACCGCTGGACCGTCTGCGCGCTGCTGTTCTTCGCGACCGTCATCAACTACATGGATCGGCAGATCCTCGGCCTGCTCGCGCCGATGCTCCAGCACGACATCGGCTGGAGCCAGGTGCAGTACGGCCGCATCGTGATGGCGTTTTCCGCGTTCTACGCGATCGGGCTGCTCGGCTTCGGCCGCATCGTCGACTGGCTCGGTACGCGCATCTCGTACGCGGTCGCGATGCTGGTGTGGAGTATTGCCGCGGTGCTGCACGCGGCGGTCGGCTCGGTGATGGGCTTCGCCGCGGTGCGCGCGCTGCTCGGGATCGGCGAGGGCGGCAACTTCCCGGCCGCGATCAAGACGACGGCCGAATGGTTTCCGCGCCGCGAACGCGCGCTGGCAACCGGCATCTTCAACTCGGGCGCGAACATCGGCGCGGTGTTCGCGCCGGCGATCATCCCGGCGATCGCGGTGGCCTACGGCTGGCGCGCGGCGTTCGTGATCATCGGCGCGATCGGCATCGTGTGGCTCGCGGTGTGGCTGGTGATGTACCGCCCGGCCGACACGCGTGCGCTCGCCGCCGAATACGACGAGCCGCGCGACGAAGCCGAAGCGCTCGACGCGGCAAACGCGGATGCCGGCGCGCCGCGCTGGAGCGAACTGATCCGCAAGCGCGAGACGTGGGCGTTCCTGATCGGCAAGTTCCTGACCGATCCGGTGTGGTGGTTCTACCTGTTCTGGCTGCCGAAGTGGCTCAACGAGTCGCGCGGGATGGACATGCAGCATATCGGCCTGCCGCTCGTGTGCATCTATGCGCTGACGACGGTGGGCAGCATCGGCGGCGGCTGGCTGTCGTCGGTGCTGCTGCGCGCGGGCTGGAGCGTGAACGGCGCGCGCAAGACGGCGATGCTGATCTGCGCGTGCTGCGTGCTGCCGATCGCGTTCGTGTCGCAGGTGCAGAGCCTGTGGATCGCGGTGCTGATTGTCGGCCTCGCCGCGGCCGCGCACCAGGGCTGGTCGGCGAACCTGTTCACGACCGCGTCCGACCTGTTTCCGCGCCGCGCGGTCGCGTCGGTGGTCGGCATCGGCGGGATGGCCGGTTCGATCGGCGGCGTGCTGTTCTCGGAAGTGATCGGCCAGGTGCTGCAACGCACGGGCCACTACTGGGTGCTGTTCGCGATCGGCGCGCTGGCCTACCTGCTCGCGCTGGCCGTCATGCACGTGCTCACGCCGAAGATGAAGCCTGCGAAGCTCGACGCGTAATCGCGGCGGGCGGGCAAATGAACGCGCCGCCTCGCGGGCGGCGCGTTTGCTCTGAAGCGAAGCAAGGGCGCGGTGCGATGCGAGCGTGATGCGCTTCAACCGGCCTCGGCCGTCGATGCGCGCACGATGAGCCGCGGCTCGAACGTCGAATAGCTCGCGTCGGTGCGGCCGGCGAGCGCGTCGATCAGCTTCTGCATCGCGAGCTCGCCCATGTTCTCGCTCTGGATGTCGATGGTGGTCAGCGCGGGCGCGGCGTACTGGCCGTACGGCACGTTGTCGATGCCGGCCACCGACACGTCCTGCGGCAGCCGGAACCCGAGCGATGCGGCTTCCTTCATGAAGCCGAGCGCGATCAGGTCGTTGTAGCAGATCACGGCCTGCGGGCGCTGCGGCCCGAGCATCACGCGCGAGCACGCGCGCTCGCCGGCTTCGGCGGTCGGCGCATGCGCGTCGTGCACGTCGAGCGTGAGCCCCGCTTCGGCGAGACAGTCGCGCGCGCCCTGGATCCGTTCGTCGTTCGGGCGGGCCTGCCCGAAGCCGAGGTACGCGATGCGCGTGTGGCCGAGATTGAGCAGGTGGCGCGCGAGCATGTAGGTGGCGAGCCGGTTGTCGATGCCGACGCTCGGAATCGGCAGGCCGGGGCTGCGCCGCAGCAGCACGAGCGGCTTGTGAAGATCGAGCATCCAGCCGGCTTCCTCGTCGGGCATCCGCGTGCTGACGATCAGCCCGTCGACGCGCTGCGCGAGCGCCTCGATCAGCGAGCGTTCGCGCGCCTGGCTCTCTTCGGTGTCGACGAGCAGCAGCGTGTAGTCGTGCTGGAGCGCGACGCGGTTCGCGCCTTTGACGACGTTCGTGAAGTACGGGTTGCTGATGTCGAGGATCACGACGCCGATGGTGCGGGTGCGCCCGGTAATCATCGAGCGCGCGAGCGGGTTCGAACGGTAGCCTAGCCGCTCGATCGCTTCCTTGAGCCGCGCTTCGACGTTCGGCGAAAAGCGCTGCGTGCCGTTCACGTACTTGGACACCGTCGCGACTGACACGCCGGCTTCCGCGGCCACGTCGCGGATCGTCGGGGAAACTTTTTTCATCGGAAGGGTAACGTTTTCGTTGGCTTGCCCCGGATTGTGGCAGAAAAAGCCGGCGCCCGGCCGCCGGGCCATATCGGGAAAGTGCGGATAGCCGGGAGCGTGTTCGACCATTGACGTTCGGCTTTTTGGCCGCGTATAGTTGGAAAACGTTTTCCGATTTTCGGTACACCCCAGGACAGATTCAAGGAGACACATTCGATGAACGCCTCATCCACCGGTGCGCGCAAGCCGTTCGGGCGCCTGCTGCTGACCGGCGCGGCCGGCAATCTCGGCCGCCAGGTGCGCGGCGCGCTGGCGAACTGGGCCGACGTCGTGCGCGTGAGCGACATCGCGGCGCTGGACGACGCGGCCCCGCACGAAGAAACCCGGGTCGTCGACCTGGCCGACCGCCCGGCGGTGATGGATCTGGTCGCCGGCGTCGACGCGATCGTCCACCTCGGCGGCATTTCGATCGACGCGCCGTTCGACGATCTCGTCGATGCGAACATCACCGGCACGTACAACCTGTACGAAGCCGCGCGCAAGCACGGTGTGAAGCGGGTCGTGTTCGCGAGCTCGAACCATGCAATCGGTTTCCATCCGGTCACGGAAGTGCTCGACGCCGATTCGCCGCTGCGTCCGGACAGCCTGTACGGCGTGACGAAATGCTTCGGCGAGTCGCTGTCGCGGTACTACTTCGACCGCTTCGGCATCGAGACGGTATGCCTGCGGATCGGCTCGTCGTTCGAGGTGCCGAAGAACCCGCGCATGCTCGTGACGTACCTCAGCTACCGCGACTTCATCGAACTCGTGCGCTGCTCGCTGCTGACGAACCGCGTCGGCCACGCGATCGTCTACGGCGTGTCGGACAACCCGGTGAAGTGGTGGGACAACACGAAGGCCGGCTTCCTCGGTTTCCGGCCGCAGGACAGCTCCGAGCAGTTCGCCGGGCTGTTCCCGGTAACCGCCCCGACCGCCGAGTACGACGACGCCACGCAGCGGTATCAGGGCGGCGGGTTCGTCGTCGGCGAGCCGATGGAGCGCAAGGCGACGTAATCGCGGCAGCACCCGATGCGGCGTGGCTCAGCGCAGGATGTCCGTTGCCTTGTGCCGCTCGTCCACGCCGTCGATCAGGATCAACGGGCCGCTCGCGTGTCGCGCACGCAGCGGCTGAATCTGCCGGTACGCCTCCGATTCGTACCATGCGCGCGCCGTGTCGAGATCGGGGAACGCGATCGCGATCAGGTCGCCGCGCCATTCCCCTTCGCGCACCTCCGGCCGCGCGCCGTGAATGACGAAATGGCCGTCGAACGGCGCGAGCGTGCCGTCGATGCGCTGGAGGTATGCGACGATGTCGTCGCACATCCGGACGTCGTGCAGGTGGGCGATGGCGTAGGCGGTCATGGCGGGCTCCGTGGTGTCGATCCGACGGGTTGATCGGTCAAGCCATGATCGGCGCGCTTGCTGCGCGCGTCGATTACCTGCGACGTAAGCGAATCCCCCCGGGCCTCGCGCCATCCCGCGCGCACGGCGCAGCTTGCCAGCCGGCCGCGCGTCGGTAAGAATGCGGCCAGACCACACGCGACCGGGCGACGAAGCCGCATGCCGACGGCGCCAGCCGATACGCGTGAACGCAATCGAACGAACACGGCGGCCGCTCCAGGCGTTCGCCCGAAACCAACACGCTATCCGCCATGATCCGGCGCGCTTCCCGCCATCCGCTCGCGATCGCCGCGATCGTCCTGACGCTGCTGCTCGGCGTCACGCATCTGGTCGTCGTCGAGCTCGACGCGCGCACCCGGGCCGCGGCCGACCTGAAGTTCGGCGAATTCGTCACCGACACGAGCAACAAGATCCAGGTTCAACTGCTGCGCTACGTGGACGTGCTGTCCGGCGTGCGCGGGCTGTGGTCGGTCGTCGGCGAACCGACGCAGCGGCAGTTCCGCGATTACGTCGCGTCGCTGCACGTGGCGCGGCGTTTTCCCGCGCTCGAAACGATCAACTACTGCGACTACATTGCGACCGCGGATACGCAGGCATACGAGCAGGCGATGCGCTTGCGGTTGCACAAGGCCGATTTCACGGTGTTTCCGGCTGCTACGCCGCACGCGTACCGGATGGTGCTGCGCTACAACGTGCCTTTCAACGCGATCTACGTCGGGCGCGACATTGCCGCGAACTTTGGCTGGAACGTTGGAAAAGACACGAACCGGATGGGGGAGCCCTATACGTCCGGCGTCGGTGTCGCGCAGCTCGACGGGCACGTCGGCCCCGGCCTCGGCATCCGCCTCACGGTGTATCGCGGCGGCGAAGTTCCGCCGCCCGCCGAGCGCGAGTCGCGCGCGATGGGATCGGCGGGCATCTTCGTCGACGTGCGTTCGCTGATTCGCGAGGCCATGCCCGACGACGACTGGCGGTTCGTGTCGCTGCGGCTGCATACGGTCGCGAAGCCCGGCGAATTCGCCGACGTGCAGCGCCGCGTGCTGTTCGCGTACGACAACGACGCGCTGGCCGGCGCGGCGACGATGGCCGAACGCCGGACCTTCACCGTCGCCGGCCGGCAGTTCGTGCTCGACATCGCGGTGCCGGCCGACCACTTCCAGGACGCGATCGGCCGCCATATCCGCGCGATCGGCTATGCGCTCGGCGGCGCGATCAGCCTCGCGGCGGCCTGCATCATCTATCTGCTGCTGGCCGCGCAGCGCCGGCTCGCCGACACCGTCACGCAGCAGTCGGCATCGCTCGCGAGCACGCGGCACCAGGTGTCGACGCTGCTCGATGCGCAGTTGCACGCCGAGCGCGAGCTTACGCGGCAAGGCGAGCGCGAGCGCCAGCAGATTGGTCGCGAGCTGCACGACGATCTCGGCCAGAAGCTGACCGGTGCGTCGCTGATGCTGAGCACGCTCGCGCAGTCGCCCCGCGACGCGGCGGACGATCATCGGCAGGTGATCGACAGGATTTCGGCGATCGTCGAGGATGGCATCCAGACGATCCGCACGCTGTCGCGCGGGCTGTCGCCGTTCGACGGTTCGCCGCACGATCTCGCGGCCGCGCTGCGCGAGCTGTGCGGCGACGTCGACCGGCTCGTCGCCGACGGTTGCCTCCTGAGCGTCGAGTACGATACCGAGCTGCTGTCGCCGGATACGTCGCTGCACCTGTACCGGATCGTGCAGGAGTCGGTGTCGAATGCGCTGCGGCACGGGCACGCCACGCGGATCGACGTCGTGTTGCGCGACATCGACGGCCGCGTCGCGCTGGCGATTCGCGACAACGGCACGGGCTTCGCGGCGGGCATCGATCCGGCCGCGCAGCCGGCGTCGCGTCTCGGGCTGCGCAGCATCCGCTCGCGCGCCCAGCTGCTCGGCCTGCACGCACGCTTCCTGACCAACGAAACCGGCGGCACGACCGTCGAAGTGGACTGACCATGAACCCGACCATCGTGCTCGTCGACGATCACCCGATCGTTCGTGAAGGGCTCGCGACACTGCTGCATGCGGTGCCCGGCTACCGGGTCGTCGCGCAGGCCGGCAACGCGCATGACGGCCTCGACGCCGTGCGCGCGCACCGGCCCGCCATCGCGGTCGTCGACCTGATGCTCGGCGACACGCTCGCGCTGCGGCTCATCGAGGAAATCGCGCAGAGCTGCCCCGACACGGCCGTCGTGTGCATCTCGATGCATTCGGACGTGGCGTATGCGGAGCCGGCCGCGCTGGCCGGCGCGCTAGGCTACGTGAACAAGGCGAACGTGAGCCGCACGATCCTCGACGCGATCGACTCGGTGTTGCGCGGCGTACCGTATTTCCCGCCGGCAGTGCAGCAGAACCTGCTGCGCCGCGCGCGCGGTCAGGCGGCGAAACCGACGACGCCGCTCGCCGCATTGTCGCCGCGCGAGATCGAGATCCTGCGGATGATCGGCGAAGGGCTGACGAAGCAGCAGATCGCCGAGCGGATCGGCCGCAGCGCGAACACGGTCGAAGCGCACCGCACCAACATCAAGCGCAAGCTCGGCCTCGACAACAACGCCGAGCTGATCCGTTTTTCCGCCCTGAACCTGTTGTCGGCACCCGGGCGATAAACCGTGAAGCGAGTGCCCCTCGCTCACCGGTTGAGGCCCGCGCCGATCCGTCGAGCGATTGTCCGGCCCGTGCGCCGGCCCTACGATCCCGATCAATACGACAACAACGCCGCGGGGTCTCCATGCCATTCCGATTCTTGCCCGACCGGCCCGGCAGCGCCGGCCCGTCGGATCCACGCGGCCTGACTCGCTGAACGACCATCGCGCGAACGGCAAGTGCCTGCCGTCGCGCGCGCAGTTGTTCGTGAAGCGCATCCCGGCGCCGGTGTCGCGACCCGATGCGGCGCCGCGCGGCCATTCGTCGTTCGCGACTTTCGAACCACAAGAGAGAGACCATATGAAACAACAGACCCTGGCTGGCCTGCTTGCCGGCGCGACCGTGCTCGGCGCGCTGTCCGGATGCGGCGGCGGTGGCGACGGCGCTTCGTCGTCGAACAACGGCAGCAGCAACAGCGGCAACGTGACGACGTCGTTGAGCGGCACGGTCGCGACCGGCGCACCGCTCGGCAACGTGACCATCACGGCCTACGAGGCGAACGGCAACCAGTGCGGCTCCGCCGTCAGCGCGGCCGACGGCACGTACGTGATGAAGAACATCC
Source organism: Burkholderia sp. WTPI3 (assembly GCF_021483755.1). Taxonomy (NCBI): domain Bacteria; kingdom Pseudomonadati; phylum Pseudomonadota; class Betaproteobacteria; order Burkholderiales; family Burkholderiaceae; genus Burkholderia; species Burkholderia sp. WTPI3. Next base: position 67,977 of record NZ_JAGIXF010000011.1, read on the forward strand.
ATTGCGCGTCGCCGTTCCTGATCGAGGCGCAGACGGCCGACGGGCTGCTGGTGTCGCCGTACGTCGGTTCGGGCATCGTGTCGAACATGAACCTCACGCCGATCACGACCGGTATCTTCTTCGGCACGATCGCGAAGAGCGGCATCACGCGCACGCTGACCGATTCGCTGCAGACGCTCGACGCGGCGACGCTCCAGGGCTACTACGTGAACGTCACCGCCGATCTGCAGACGATGTTCCCGCCGTCCGCGTACGGGGTCGACTGGTCGAGCATCGATCCGGTGACCACGCCGTTCCAGGCGAATCACCAGCTCGTCGACGCGGTGCTCGACCATCTCGGGCTGATTCGTCCGACGGCCGACAACCCGTCCGTCACGTACGTGAACACCGCCACCAACCAGCAGTTCTCGACGACCGCGTCCGACAACGGCGGCGCGGCGACGGTCGGCAGCGTGACGACGCAGACGCCGCTCGCGTCGTCGGTTGCGCCGGCGAACACGACGGTCAACTATCTCGACTTCAACTACCGGCAGCCGCTGGCATCGACGACCAGCCTGACCGGCTCGATTCTCGATGCGGGTGCGTCGGGCAACGGCATCGCCGGCACGGTGTCGTTCGGCAGCCCGCAGGTGTCGTCGCCGTTCACGAGCGTCGACGGCAACTACACGTGGGGCGCGAAGATCGCGGCCGGCAACGGCTTCGACTCGAACGCGAGCGACTTCAACCTGCCGGCCGCCGCGATGGTGTGCCAGTCGCTGTCGGGCGGCACGGGCCCGTCGAGCCTGAAGTCGACCGATGTGCTGGTGCCGGCGAACGCGGTTCCGGTGACGCAGGCGTCCGATCTCGTCGGCGTGTCGTTCACGCGTTACTACGAGGACTGCCTGCAGGGCGGCACGAGCCCCGCGACGACGACCGGCAACTATCTGTCGTTCGACGGGCAGGGCGGCGCGACCTTCGTCGTCGCGAACGGCGGCTCGGCGTCGCAGACGATCACGGTGCCCGCCGCGCAGGTGACGGGCGCGCTCACGGGCACGCCGCTCGTGTCGCTCGGCGGCCAGCCGGGCAGCACCGTGCTGTCGGCGTATCGCTATCAGACCGCGTACGGGCTCACGCGCTACGTGCTGGTCGAGCGCGGCAGCGCGGATGCGTCGTCGGGGTACGTCGGCATCTGGCTGCAGTAACCGGCTGCATCGAACGGCGCGGTGCGGGGGCTGTACCGCGCCGGCCGTCGATGCGTCGGCGGCGGGCGTGGGCGGCTTCGCTGCACGTGCCCGCGCGATCCGGACGAGGTCGGCGCGCGAGCGCCATCGTCCGGATTTTTTATCGTGCATGCCGGCAATGCGTTGCCGATGCGGCATGCGTGCGACTCTGCGCATCACCCGATCATGCGTCGACAGCACGGCGGACAGATCGCGGTTGCCGGTGCCGGTGCCGGTGCACTTACGCGCGCTTTCGTAGCAGCCGTGGCGGCGATGCCGGCACGGGCGCGGGCTCCGGCTCCGCCGCCTCCTTGCACAGCTTGTCGAGCATGCGCTGTGCGGCGGCCGCGCAATCCTCGCCCGCCGGCTTGTTCGCGATCTCGTCGATCAGCGCCTGCAGGTTGCGCCGGTTCTGCGCGAGACGCTGCTCGAGCAGCGCGATTTCATCGACCTTGTGCCGCAGCGCGTGCAGCAGCTCGTCGTGCGGCCATGCGCCGAGATCGGGCGGCAGCAGCGCCCGGATCTCGTCGAGCGCGAAGCCCGCGCGTTGCGCGCGGTCGATGATCGCGAGCCGCGTCAGCGCATCCGACCCGTATTCCCGATAGCCATTCGCCTGCCGGCGTGCCGGTTCGAGCAGGCCGCTCGCTTCGTAGAAGCGGATGCGCGACGCCGCGAGGCCGCTGGCCCGTGCCAGTTCACCGATTTTCATGTTGGGCTCCAAAGAGGCTTGACCTTGAAGCTGACTTTAAAGTTATGGTTGGGCATCGTCAATCGAGGAGATCCACCTTGAACCTGTTTGCGCCCCTGACACTGCCCAATGGCGCGGTGATTCCGAACCGGCTCGCCAAGGCCGCGATGGAAGAGAACATGGCCGATACGGATCACGCGCCGTCGGACGCGTTGCTGCGCCTGTACCAGGCGTGGGCCGACGGCCGGGTCGGCCTGATCCTGACCGGCAACGTGATGGTGGACGGTCGCGCGATGACCGGCCCGAACGGCGTCGTGCTCGACAGTGACGCGCACCTCGACCGCTTCCGGCGATGGGCACAGGTGTCGCGCTCCGGCGGCGCGCAGGTGTGGATGCAGATCAACCATCCGGGGCGCCAGATGCAGGCGGCGCTCGGCCAGACGACGCTCGCGCCGTCGGCCGTGCCGCTCGCGCTGGGCGCGCTGTCGAAGCAGTTCCCGGTGCCGAAGGAAATGACGGAGGCCGACATCGCCGACGTGCAGCGGCGCTTCGTGCGCGCCGCGCAGCTCGCCGAGCAAAGCGGCTTCACCGGCGTGCAGATCCACGCGGCGCACGGCTACCTGCTGAGCCAGTTCCTGTCGCCGCTGACCAACCGCCGGCAGGACGCGTGGGGCGGCAGCATCGAGCATCGCGCGCGGCTGCTGCTCGACATCGTGCGGGAGGTGCGTGCGACGGTGTCGCCGGCGTTCGCCGTGGCGGTGAAGCTGAATTCGGCCGATTTCCAGCGCGGCGGTTTCAGTGCGGACGATGCCAGGCGTGTGGTCGAACTGCTGAATCCGCTCGGCGTCGATCTCGTCGAACTGTCGGGCGGGAGCTACGAAGTGCCGGCGATGCAGGGCGAGGCGCGCGACGGGCGCACGCTGGCCCGCGAAGCGTATTTTCTCGAGTTCGCGCGGGACATCACGGCCGTCGCACGCATGCCGCTGATGGTCACCGGCGGCATTCGCCGCCGCGCGGTGGCCGAAAAGGTTGTCGACAGCGGCGTGGCGATGGTCGGCATCGCGACCGCGCTGTCGATCGAGCCGAACCTGCCGCGCGACTGGCAGGCCGGCAAGGACAGCGCGCCGGTGCTGCAGCCGATCCGCTGGAAGAACAAGGCGCTGGGCGCGCTGGCCAACATGGCGGTGGTCAAGTTCCAGCTCGCGCGGTTGAGCGTCGGGCGACGCACGCATCCGGACGTGTCGCCGCTGCGCGCGCTGGTGTCGCAGCAGCTTGCCGCGCAGTGCCAGACGCGGCGCTACCGGAAGTGGATGGCACGCCGCGCGGCCGCCCCGCGCGCGTGACGCGCATGCGTGTCCGGCCGCATTATCGGGCCGGATGACGGATGGCCCGGGCCGCCGTGTGCCGGGTCGATTCTTTCGGATTGCCGTGTGATGCGCCGCGCTGCCGGCCGCCGCTGCCGGCCTGTCCCATGCCGCTTTCGCGCACGCACACGCCGTGGTCGGCGACCGCGTCTTTCCGGCGACGATGGCCGTCGACGGGCCGCCATACCAAGGCGCCGCCGCGCCGCGCGGCGTCAGAACCGGTAGTTCGCGAGCACTTCGAACCGGCGGTCGTTGCCGATCAGATACTGCGTCTCGTTGTAGTACGCGGACTGCACGTAGCGCCGGTTGAACACGTTGTAGGCGCGCGCGGTGATCGTCGTGTCCTTGCGCGGCTTCCACGCGAGCCCGAGGTCGACGTTCGTGTACGACGGCATCACGAGCGTGTTGGCCGTGTCGGCAAAGCGCTTGCCGACATACTTGATGCCGGCGATGCCGGTCCAGTCCGGCGCGAAGCGCCAGCTCACCCACAGGTTCGCGAGCCGCTGCGGCACCGACACCGGCACGTTGCCCGCACGCGAGACCGTCGTGCCGCCGGACGCCTGCTGGAAGTCGTCGTATTTCGCGCGCAGGATCGACACGTTCGCGTCGACGCGCCAGTCTCTCGCGATCTCCGCGCCGACCGTCGCTTCCAGCCCGCGCGACGATTGCCGGCCGACCTGGATCGACTGGTTCGGGTTGAGCGGATCGGCCGTCAGGAGGTTGTCCTTCACGATCCGGTATGCGGCCAGCGTCCATTCGGCCTTGCCGTCGAGGAGCGACTGCTTCACGCCGATCTCGATCTGCCGGCCGGTCGCGAGCGTGAAATTCGCCTTCGACGCATTCAGCGACAGCAGCGAGGTGATCGGATCGGCCGCGACCGAATACTGCCCGTACACGGCGAGACCGGGGCGCACGTCGTACACGGTGCCAAGGCGCCAGCCCGTGTTCGCGAACACTTTCGTGAACGCACCGCCGTTCACGAGATCGTCGCGGTTCACGCTTGCATGGTCGTAGCGCAACCCGCCGATCACCGACCAGCGCGGCGTGATTTCGAGCCGGTTCTCCGCGAACAGCGCGTACTGGTTCGCCTGGCTGCGGTACTTCGGATACGTGCCGGCCACGTTGACGAAGCTGCCCGGATCGAAGCTGAACGGATCGACCGTCGACGTGCCCGAATACGGCGAATTGTTGTCGTGCTGGAATGTCGTGTGGTTGAACTCCGCGCCCGCCGAGAACGTGTTGCGCATCCCGAGCAGCATGCCGGTCGCGGTGGCCGTCGTCACGTTGCCGTACTGCTGCTGGTCGTGGAAAATTTCCGTGTAGCTGCTGCGCCGGACCTGCGCGCTCGACGGCAGGTACGTGTAGTACTCGGCATCCTTCCAGTGGCGATTGCTCTGCATCCGGTACAGCGTGCTCGTCACGTTCAGGCCGTCGCTCGGCTGCCAGTTAGCCGACACCGTCGCCCAGCTGTCGCGGAACGCGATGTCGCTGTCGCCGACGTTGTAGTTCTTCCTGTCGAGCGCGCGATCGCGCGCGCCGTTCACGAGCGGTACGCCGAAATATTGCATCGGATGCTGGAAGCCTTGCGCGTACGACGCCGTCACGTACAGGTCCGGCGTCACGTCGTAGCGCAGCGCACCCGAGATCGACAGGTTGCGCGAATCGCCGCGATCGACCCAGTTCGCCGAGCGGTTGCCGCTGATGTCGAAGCGGTACGACAGCGCGTCGTTGATCGCGCCACCGCTGCCGAACGCGACGCGCGCCGTGCGTTCGGTGCCGCCGCCGACCTGCAGTTCGTTGCGGATCGGTGTGCGGGTCGGCTTCTTCGGGACGATGTTCACGACGCCGCCGATCGCGCCTTCGCCGTAGATCACCGAAGCGGGGCCGCGCAGCACGTCGATGTGGTCGACCGACCACGTGTCGAACGGAAAGGTGATGCCGATGGCGCCATACGGGCGTACGCCGTCGTAGAGCTGCGTGACCGACGACGCGCCGACGAAGCCGCGCGCGCTCAGCTCCGAGTCGCCGTTGCCGGGATGCGGCGATGCGCTGATGCCGGCGGCGCGGCTCACCGCATCGACGATCGAACTGTCGCCGCGCGTGTCGAGCGTCGCGCGGTCGATCCGTTCGACGCTCGCGGGCGTTTCGAGCGGCGTCAGGTCGAGGCGGCTGCCGATATCGAGCGGCTGCCGCAGCGGCGCGACTTTGCGTGCATCGACGCGGATCGGCTCGAGCATCGTACCGGCACCGTCGCCGCCGCCGCTTTCCTGTGCCTGCCCGAGCGGTGCAAAGGCCGCGAGCGCGGCGGCGGGCAGCATCAATCTGAACTTCATGTTTCGGGTTCCTTGAAGGGGGCGTCGTTCGACGATCAGGCTGCCGCGCGCGTCGCGCGGCCGAACAGCAGGCGGTCGATCGACCACACTGCGACGATCGTCAACCCCGTCAGCGGGAACACGATGCCGAGCAGCACGAGCCCCGCGATCCAGCCGCGCATCGGCGGCGCGCCGCGTTCGCGCGACGGTGCGCCCAGCGTTCCCGCCGGACGACGCTTCCACCACATCACCGCGCCCGTGACGGCCATCGCGGCCAGCCCGAGCGACAGCGCCGCGCAGACGATCTGGTTCGCGAGCCCGAAGTAGCGGCCCATGTGCAGCGACGTGCCGTACGACACGGCTTGCGATACCGCGCCGTAGTCCGCGTAGTGGATGTCCTGCAGCACCGCGCCGCTGTACTGGTCGATGGAGATGGTGCGCTCCGCTTTCGGGTCGGCCGGGAAGTACGACGCGGTGAATACGCCGTCGGGGCCCGACGGCAGAGCGAGCGTGTAGCCGCTCGTCACGCCGAGCCCGGCGACGATCGCGATCGCGCGTGCGAGCGGCAGCGGCGCGGACGATGCCGGCGCCGATGGCGAATCGGGAACCGGTACGTTGCCCACCGCCCAAGGCGTTTGCGGCAGCGGCAGGTCGTCCATCACCATGCCCGGCATCGATTCGCCGGCTTCGTGATGGTGATGGCCGGCCGGCGCCGCGGCCCGTGCCGGTGCGGCCGAGGCAGCCGACGCCGCCGCGCCCGGGCGCGTCGAACGCATCGACCCGCCGCCCCATGCGCCCGGCGGCGCGCCGAGGTTCACGGTCGCGGCCAGCGCCTTGAAGTTCTTGCCCCACGAACCCGACCACGGCAACCCGGTCAGGATGAATGCGACCGTACCGGCCGCGAGCCAGATGCCGGCTGTCGCGTGGATGCTCTTCCACAACGGCCTGCCGCGCAGCGACAGGTCGGGCCGCAGTGCGCGGCCCACGCGCGTGGCGCCGCGCGGCCACCACAGCGCGATACCTGTGCCGATCATCACGAACGTCCAGCATGCGGCGAGCTCCATCAGCAGCTCGCCGGTCTTGCCGAGCAGCAGCTTGCGATGCAGCATCCGGTCGACCTGCATGAAGCGTTGCTCGACGCTCAGCGTGCCGAGCACGCTGCCGTCGTACGGGTTCACGTACACGCTTTCGCGGCTGCCGTCGCGCAGCCGGAACACGTATTCGGCGCTGCGCTCGGGCGCGGTGGAAACCTGCGCCGAAACCGGCGTCGCGCCGGCCGGCATCGCGGTGCGCGCCTTCGCGAGCAGCGTGTCCGGATCGAGTCGCGGCGTCGCGCGCGGTTCGACGATCAGCCGGTGCGGATACAGCAGCGGCTCGATTTGCGGCTGGAAGCAGTAGAGCGTTCCCGTGATCGCGAGGATCACGAGAAACGGCATCACGAACAGGCCGGCATAGAAATGCCAGCGCCAGAGCGTCCGGTAACCGGCGCTGGCGGAACGGGCGGGCGACAGGGCCCGCTCGACGGTGGTCGACATGGTGTCAGCTCCTCGGGTTCGTCGATCGGTCGGGCCGGAATGGGCCGGCCGCCGTCGACGCGCGGCACACCCGCGTGCGCGCGGCGGCGAAACGGACGACGGCACGTCATGCGCGGCCGGTCATGGCGCGCATGGCGACGTCGCCCGGGCGGCGGGCGCAGTCGGGTGATCGCTTGAATCGGGTGGTGTGAAACGAACGGCGTGACGGTCCGCGCACGTCGACGTGCGCGGACCATCAGGCGAAACGATCAGCAGAACAGGGGAGGCGCGCGGGAGGGCGGGCGGTCGTCGAATATCGACCGCACGACGCGAGGGATGCCGAAGCGAATCCGGAACCGCCGCGGCACCGCGGCGGGAAACAACAGCACCAGCGCCGCGAACGATGTCAGCGCCGTGAACAGCGCCGCGCCGAATGCGCAGAGGCCGTCGTCGCTGCCGGCGGACGACGCTGCATTGCCGGCGTGTGCGTCATGCTTCAGTGCGTCGGCGAGCGCGAACGCATCGTTGGCCGGTGTGATCGGCGCACCCGCGTCGAAACGGGCGGCGCGTGCTGCCACGTCGACGATCAGCGGGCCGCGCCCCGAACACAGCACCACCGAGCCCGCATCCGGACCGTCCGGATCGAGCATCACGGCGCCCGACATCAGCGCGCGGGACAGCAGCGTGACGAGGAGGACACCCCACAGAAGCTGTCGCGCGACGCCTTGCCGGAACAGGAAGCGGCGAAGTGCGTTCATGGCGCGCGATTGTACATCCGATTGGCTGGCGGCCCGGTTGCGGTGCCGGGAGGCGGGGTGTGCCGGTGTGCCGCGGAGGGGCGTTCAGCGGACGCGGCGCGGGTCGGCGGCGTCGTTTTCGTCTTCGTCTTGGTCCTTGCCCTTATCGGCCAGCCGATCGGAGAGGTCGGCGGCCGACAGGCGCCGCATCGCCCGTTCGACGTCGTGATCGTAGCGGCGATCGTTCGGGTCGGGATTCTGCCGGGCCTTCCGGTTCCTGATGCTCATCCGGTGCGGTCATCGGGCATGCGCGCGTATCGGTCGCGGTTCGTCATCGAGATCGACGCGGCGCGCCGGTTCAGACCGGATACGCATCGTCGACCTTCAGGTTCGCGAGCCGGAACAGCGTGCGCAGCGTCTGCGGATGGATGTCGCGGCGCGCGGCGAGCGACGTCAGCATGAAGTCGAGCACCTTCGCGTAGCGCAGCAGCACGAGGCAGCGCGTGAGATCGGCGGTGCCACTGCGCATGTCTTCGGCGAGACGGACCATCTGGCCGGACAGCGTGCGCGCCATGTCCAGTTCCATCTGCTGCTTTTCGGTCCAGTCGGGCAGCGGCTGCTCGAGCAGCTTCGCGAGAAAGAGCTGGAACGACGTGTCGGACGAGTTGGGCAGCGCATCCATGGAAAGCCTCGTTGCTTCGCGGTGTTCGTGGCCGCGCCGATCGGCGGCGCGGCTTGCATGACAAACGGGATGCAGGTTCCGTACCAGCGCCGCGATCCAATTGTTGCGCAATGTTGACGCGCGTCGCGGCGTCGGTCGTTGCGTCCCGCCGAGACTGGCTCGCGCGAAAAATCGAGGCGGCCGTCCATACGCGTCGCGACGTGGCGCACGCGGGTGCGGCGGCGGTCGAACGAATGAAATGCTTCAACGATGTAACGTAACGCAGGTTCAAAACGGGCTTCGTGTTCCTGTCGGCGACGAGCGGGAAGGCCGTGGTCGGGCGGTTCGCGCGGCATCCGCGCGGCGCCGGGCACGGCGACCCGCGACGCCCGACCCTGACCGAGGAATGCCGCAATGCCCACGCGCCGGATGTTTCATAACCGAAACAGTCCGAGCGCGCCGGCCCCGACACGGATGCAACGTCATGCGCAGGCATGCGCTTCGCGCAACTGGCCCAGCGAATTGCCGGCCAACTGTCCATGGGCAGATGCCGCGCATTTGCGAACAATCGATCGATCATCCCCCGCGAGGTTCGACATGAGCGTCCACGCCTTTTTCTCCGCCAACCTGCTGCTGGCTTACACGGCTTATTTCGTCGGCACGGCCAGCCCCGGCCCGAGCAATCTCGCGATCATGTCGGTCGCCGCGAACCATGGCCGCAAGGCGGCGCTCGTATTCGCGCTCGGCGTGATTTCGGGATCGATGTGCTGGGCGATGGTGGCCGCGCTCGGCGTGTCGGCGGCGCTGCTCGCGTGGTCGAAGCTGCTGGTCGCGATCAAGCTGTTCGGCGGCGTGTACCTGCTGTGGCTCGCGTTCAAGTCGGGCCGCACGGCATGGTCGCCCAACGCGGCGGCGACGCTGAAGACGACGCCCGGGCAGCGGCTGTCACGCTTCTACGCGCGCGGTGCGATGCTGCACCTGACGAATCCGAAAGCCATCCTGGTGTGGGTGTCGATCGTCGCGCTGTCGTCGAACGGTTCGGGCGCGTCGCACGGCGCGGTCGTGCCGGGCTGCATCGCGATCGGCTGCATGGTGTTCGGCGGTTATGCGCTGGTGTTCTCGACCGATGGTGCGCGCCGGTTGTACGTCCGTGGCCGGCGGGCGATGGAAGCGTGCCTGGCGGTGGTGTTCGGTCTGGCGGGGATCCGGCTGCTCGCGTCGAACGTCTGAACGGACGACGCGTGCCCGTCCGGACGATCCGCCGCACGAACGCACGGCGGATCGTCCGTCGCCTCGCGCCGCGCTTCAGAAAATGAAGCCCGTATTGATGAACTTCGAGTAGTGATCCGACACGATCGAGTCGAGCAGTTGCTTGCTGCCGTCGGTCTGCTTCGCCGCAACCATCGAGCGGATCGAGAACGCGCGCAACGCGTCGGTCACCGACAACGTGCCCTCGGCCGAATCCTTGCGCCCCGCGAACGGGAACACGTCGGGCCCGCGCTGGCACTGACAGTTGATGTTCACGCGGCACACCTGATTCACGAGCGGATCGACGAGCGCGCCGATCTGCGCCGGATCGGAACCGAAGATGCTGACCTGCTGGCCGTGCTCCGACGTGGTCACGTAGTCGAGCGCGGTTTCGACGTCGTCGAACGGCGCGACCGGGATGATCGGCCCGAACTGTTCCTCGCGATACAGCTTCATCCCTTCGGCGACCGGATACACGACGGCCGGATAGAACAGCGTCTTGCTGAACTCGCCGCCCGACTGGTTGACGACCTGCGCGCCCCTGGCCTTCGCGTCGTCGATCGCGTCGGTCATGTACGCGGTGCGATGCATGCCCGGCAGCGGCGTGATGCTGACGCCTTTCTCCCAGGGCATCCCGATCTTCAACTGCTCGAGCGCGGCGGTAAAGCGCTTCAGGAATTCGTCGACGATCGAGCGATGCACGAGCAGCATCTTCAGTGCGGTACAGCGCTGGCCGTTGAACGACAGCGCGCCGAGCAGGCACTCTTTCACGGTGAGGTCGAGATCGGCGTCGGGCAGCACGATCGCCGCGTTCTTCGCGTCGAGGCCGAGGATCGCGCGCAGCCGGTGCGACTTCGGATGCTGCTTCTTCAGATAATCGGCGACCTTGCTCGAACCGATCAGCGCGAGCACGTTGATCTTGCCCGACGCGAGCATGTGCGGCACGACCACGGCGCCCGGCGCGTAGATCGTGTTGATCACGCCTTTCGGGAATGCGTCGCGGAACGCCTCGAGCAGCGGTTCGAACAGCAGCGTGCCGTACTGCGGCGGCTTGAACACCACGGTGTTGCCCATCAGCAGCGCGGGGATCAGCGTCGCGAAGGTCTCGTTAAGCGGATAGTTGTACGGCCCCATGCACAGCACGACGCCGAGCGGCGTGCGGCGGATCTGGCCGATCGTGCCTTCGGCGATCACGAAGCGCGAGTTCGCGTTGTCGAGCTCCTTCAGCGCATCGATCGTCTGCGTCATGTACGTGACGGTGCGGTCGAACTCCTTCTGCGAATCGGCGAGGCTCTTGCCGATTTCCCACATGATCAGGTTCACCACCAGCTCACGCTGCGCGACCATCCGCTTGATGAAGTCCTGCATGCACGCGATGCGTTGCTCGACCTTCATCGTCGGCCACTCGCCGCGGCCCGAGTCGTACGCGCGCACCGCGGCGTCGAGCGCCGCGTCGCTTTCCGTTTCGCCCATCACCGGGTAGCTGCCGATCTCCATCTGCGCGACGCTGCCGTCCGGCTGCCGCACGCACACGGGCGACAGCACGGTCTTGGTCGTGCCGTCCCACGGGCGCAATTCGCCGTCGACCAGCGACACGCGCTGGTGGATCGGCGAAGCGAGCCGGTATTCGGCGGGGATGTCCTGATAGGCGGGAAACAGCTGCTGCAGAGAGGCGGAATCGGGCATGACGGTCTCGTTTGACGGGTGGCCGGAAAGGACGGGCGACACGGAATCCTGAGCTGAATGATCCTCGATCCTGAATCGGCATCATGACGCGCGCACGACGTCGCGTCACGCGGCGGCATGGCCGAAATACGGAATGGAACCAGTTCCATTAAAAAGCAACGCCGTGCCGATTGCAAGAATTGCCGACCGCCATCGTTCAATCCGAAAGGAATTCGAAGGATTGTGTCCGGTTATGAGGGATATGCCGCTCAGTGCGTGCGCAAACGTTTTACTTCGGCCGGTTTGAGTGGATAATGACCGGCGCGGCAAAGCAAAAAAATGCAGGGAACCTGAGAGAACCTACGCAGTGAAGAAGAAAGTCCGCCGCGCCGCCGATACGAGGTCGGCTGCCCGGAGCGTCGGGTCGGGGCTGCCCCGGCCCGACGCGCACCGGACACAGGGCCCGTCGTTCGCTCGGTCCTTCCTTCCGGCGATTTCGTCGCCGCGATTTCCCCTCCCCCGGTTTCCCCCGCCGCGAAGCAGCCGCTGAACGCCTGACGCACGTGGCGCTATTCGATGTCCTCGTCGTCTTCGTCATCCTCCTCGTCGCGTTCCTCCTGCCCCGGCGCCGCATACGCGCTCGCCTGTTCCAGCAGCCATGCGCGGAACGATTCCAGCGGCTTGCTGTGGCTGAACTCCGTCGGATACACGAGGTAGTACGCCGAATCGCCGACCGTCGCCGCGTCGCACGGCACGACGAGACCGAGCTGCTGCAACTGTTCCTCGACGAAGAACTTCGGCACCAGCGCGATTCCGAGCCCGGCCGCGGCCGCGCTGATCAGCATCGTATGCAGCTCGTAGCGCACGCCCTGCATCGTGCGGATGTCCTCGATGCCGTGCGTCTCGAACCATTGCGCCCACGCGCCGGGACGCGTGGTGGAGTGCAGCAGCGGATACGCGAGCAGATCCTCCACGCGTTCGACCGGCCTGTGGAGCAGCGACGGCGAGCAGATCGGCACGACTTCCTCGCCGAACAGGTAGTCCGACGACGTGCCGGGCCAGGTCGGCTTGCCGTAGTGGATCGCGGCTTCGAAGTGCGTGTCCTCGAACGAGAACAGATCGGTGCGGCTGCCCATGTTCACGCGTACGTCCGGCGTGCGGTCGTAGAAGCTCTTGATGCGCGGGATCAGCCAGTGCGACGCGAAGGTCGGCAGCACCGCGAGCTCCAGATAGCCGCCGCCGCTGCCGTGCGCGATGATCGACAGCGTGTCGCGGTCGAGCGCCTCCAGCGCGCGCCGCACCTGCGTGCCGTACAGCTTGCCGGCGCGCGTCAGCACGACGCGCTGCTTCACGCGCGCGAACAGCCGCACGCCGAGGCTTGCTTCGAGCGTCGCGATTTGCCGCGACACCGCGCTCTCGGTCAGGAACAGCTCCTTTGCCGCGTGCGTGAAGCTCTCGTGGCGCGCCGCGGCTTCGAAAGCCACGAGCGCACCCATGTTGGGGATCTTGAATTTGCGCATGATGTTTTGTCTGACGAACGGACCCGCCCGAGGCGGGCCGGCGGACGCGTGCGGAGGGCGTGAATAATTCCAAAAACTCATCACGTGTCAATTTAATCTCGCTTTACGCCCCGCTGCAACCCTTTGAATAATGCTTCCCGTGCAAGGTCAGGCGCCCGCCGGGCGGCCGGCCACCGAGTTGCCGGCACGTTTGCCGGCGGTCCCCCGACACGAGAATCCTGATGCGCAATCCGAATATCGAGAGCTTGCTGACGAAGCTGCTGGGACAGGCGAAGACCGACGCCCTGTTCGCGACCCTGAACATGCCGGCCATCCTCGAAGAGTGGGAAGCCGACGTCGTCACGCGCGCGGAAATCGCGCAGGCGATGAACATGGCGCTGTTCGAGGGGCTGCTCGAACGTTCGGCGAACGGTCGCGCCTATACGGCCGACGCGATCGAAAGCGGCGGTTCGGTGTACTTCGATCACGGCGCGCTGCGCACGGTGCGCTGGCCCCATACCGGCGCGCTGCCGCCGGGCGAAGCCGCGTTCACGCGCATCCTGCGTCCGCTCGGCTTCCGCCTGAACGGCCGTTATCCGCTCGACAAGCTCGGCATGACCGGCCGCGCATACGCGCATGAAGACGCACCGGACGAGATCGCGCAGTTCTTCGTCAGCGAACTGCATCCGGAGCGCTTCTCGAAGGAATTCCAGCAGGCCGTGACGAACGTCGTGAGCTCGTCGCGCGACCCGCTGTCGCCGGCGGCCGTCGCGCTCCTGTGGGAGATCGAGCGCGAAGGCTGGCTGTCGCTCGACGCCGCGCACGCGCTGCTGCCCGAAATCGTCGGCGCATTCGCCCGCCAGCACGATCTGCCGAACGAACTCGACTACGAGACGCTGCTGCTCGAATCGGCCGAGATGGCCTGGATCGCGACCGAAGGCAACGCGTTCAACCACGCGACGGATCGTGTGGCCGATGTATTCAAGCTGTCCGACGACGAGAAGGCGAAGGGCCGGCCGATGAAGCCGGAAGTCGAACGCTCGCGCTCGGGCCGCGTGTTCCAGACGGCCTATCGCGCGGACATCGTCGAGCGCGAATTCCGCACCCGCGACGGCGGCACGGTCAAGCGCAACGTGCCGGGATCGTTCTACGAATTCATCACGCGCCGTCGCACGTTCGACCAGGCGGCGCGCCGCTGGGTGACGGACCTGCGCTTCGATGCGGGTAACGCGCAAGGCATCTTCAAGATGACGGCGAACGCGAAATAGCGGACGCGAAGCGGACGGCGGTGCGGGCGGCGGCGTGAATCTCGCGCCGGCATCGGCGAGCCGCGGCCAGAGGAATCAACCGATCGGGCAGGGCGCGGCAGCGTCCTGCCCGTTTGCGTTGGGCGGCGTGTGTCAGTCGCGCGGGGCCGTGGCGTCGCGCAGCGTGCGCGCGTCATAACGGCGGGTATCGTCTCGCGCGGTCCCGGGCTCGACGACGCGGAAGCTCGCCGGATCGGCGCCGTCGATTTCGACGAGGCTCACATGGCCGACGATATACGCGTGCTTGCGGTCGCGTGCGAAATCGTCGTCGATGAATTCGAGCGTCGGCAGATGCACGCGCTTCGTCGATACCGGCCGGCGGCCGAAGAACAGCTTGTCGCCGGCGCGCAGGAACGTCGGGTGGAGCACCCGGAACTCGCTGGCCGGCACGTCGACCTGCAGCGGCTTGCCGTCGCAGAACAGGCGCTCGCCGTCCCACGCGTAGCTGCCTTCGACATGCAGCCGATCCGGGTCGATGCCCTTCTTGACGACGCCGAGATGAAACGCACGCGTCGCGTCGCGCGCCCAGCCGCCGGACAGCACGCGGAACGCAGCCGGATCGGCGCCGCGTAGCGGCTGCGGCTGTGACGGCGAGAACGCGTAGAACACCGTGGCGCCGTCGGTGAAGTAATGCTTGCCGAGCACGCGGACCGCATCGATCGGCTGGTCCGAGAAGCGGGTCAGCTCGACCGGCATCTCCGCGCAGGTCCGGTGCGCCCAGTGAATGCCGTGCGCATCGCCGCACAGCCAGTCGATCGCACCGAAATCGAACAGCGTTTCGCGCGCCGCGAAGGTCGCGGGATCGAAGCCGGTCAGCGTCGCGTCCCGGAACCGGACCGTTGCCGCCGCGGCCGGCTGCCGCCGCCGGTGCCACCAGTAGTCGTGCAGCGCCGGGCGCATCGTGAAGAAGCTGTGCCATTCGTCGAAGAGGCGCGTTTCCTGCACCGTCTGCCGCTCGCCGGATTCGATCGGGCCGATCCGGTCGGTGCAGCGCAGGTAGCCGGCCGCGTCGGGCCCGCACAGGAAGCTCTCGCGATCGATGTCCTTCGGCCGGCCGTAGTAATACACGCGATTCGCATCGGCGAAATAGCCGCCCGGGAAGCCGATCGCGCTCGCGCCATGCGAGCCGTTGATGCGCCGGCCGTTCATGTAGATCGATTCGTCGTCGGTCGCCAGGTACGCGTGCTCGCGCATCTCGAACGTGACGCCGTGTGCGTCGTCCGGCCTGTTCCAGGTTTCGTAGACGAGCGGCCGGAATGCGTGCGGGCTGCGCGTGCGGATCGTGCGGCCGGTGATGTAGTACGCCTGCCGCGCATCGCGTGCGTAGCGCTGGTTCAGGATCTCGAACGTGTCGAGATCGGCGTCCTCGATCCGGTAGTAATACAGCGACACCATCGCGCTGCCGAGTTGCGCCTGCACGATCACGTGCACGCCGTCGGTGAACCAGCGGCCGCCGATGCAGCGAAATGCTTGCGGCCGCTCGATCGGCAGCGGCTTGCCGTCCTTGCCCCACAGCGGCAGGCCGTCCGCGCGGCGGATCACGGTGTCGCCGGCGATAGCATAGTCGGGATGGTTGGTGTCCTGCAGAAGCGGCTGGGGCATGGCGAAGGGCCCGCGGGTGTCGTGGCGGTCGCCGTAGTATGCCGTGGAATGGCGGCGGCGCGTGGCGGCGCCGCGCGATCAGAAAATGTGCGTGACCAGAAAGAACAGCACCAGCAACCCGATCGGTACGCCGAGCAGCCATGCGATCAGATACTTGCCCATGTCGATGTTCTCCTCGGTGCCGCGACGCGCGGTGCGTCGCGGCGGGGTGAGACGACTTGCGCGTTACAGCTCGCGATCGAAATCGCGCAATTGCTTCTCGGCTTCGTCGCGCGCGATTCCGTAACGCTCCTGGATCTTGCCGACCAGATAGTCGCGGTTGCCTTCGGCGACCGTCAGGTCGTCGTCGGTCAGCTTGCCCCACTTGGCCTTCAGCTTGCCGGTGAGCTGCTTCCACTGGCCCTTGATCTTGTCCTCGTTCATCGTGTGCTCCTCATCGAGTTGGGGGAGAAAAGAGCGGCGCTCGGCCGCTGGATAGCTCAGGCCTTCGCCTTCAGCCCGGATGCGTCGACGTGCGTTACGCCCTTGATCGCGCGCGTCACGGCGACGGCCTTCTTCACGGCGATCTTCGTCGGCAGCACGCCGGTGAGCGTGACGACGCCGTCCACCGTCTTCACGCTGATGTCGGTGCTCTTCACGCCGTCGGTGGTGGCGAGTTCGCTCTTCACCTTGGTCGTGATCCACGTGTCGGTGACGGGCTGGTTCGATTCGGCCGTCATGCCGGTGTCGGCCGACGAAGCCTGGGCCTGTGCGTTCGTGAGCGGCGCGGCGGAAAGCAGAAAGGCCGCGCTGACGGCGAGCAGCGTCGAAAGGTGCGAGGTCTTGTTCATCGATGTTCTCCTTCGATTGGCTTGGTGAATGAGCGAGTCGGCTCGTGCCGGCGGATCGCGTGGCGTGCGCCGCTTACCGCACGATCGGCGTGTCGTAGCCGGGCTCGCGCGGCGGCATGTCCGGGCGCGGCACGTCGGGCGGCAGCGGCACCGGCGGATCGGTGCCGGGCGGCGGTTCGGGCGGATTGTCCGGGGCCGGTTCGGGCCGCGTCGGATCGGGTGTCTGATGCAGCTTCATCAGGGGAACCTCCTCTGCGGTGTGGAAGGGCAGCGCGGGAGCGCCGATGCAGTACCAGCGTACCGGTGCGAACGCACGCGGACATCGCGCAAATTCACCGGGTTCGCTAGTGCGTTTGCACGGGGGACGGAACGGTGCGCGGGAACGGGGAATGCGCCCGTTGCACGTGCAACGCGCGACGACGGACGCGGGGGAGGTGTTGCGCCGCTCGGCGGGGTATCGCACGATGCCGAAGCGGCGTGCGAATGTACTATTGGGCATAGTGCATCCGCGCCTGTCGCCTGAATCGGCGGCACGCGATCATCGCCGCATGCGCCAGCCGGCGCGTGCCGGCCACGATGCGGCCGGACCGGCAATCATGTTGACGACGTGGGCCACGATTCAATGGACGAACAAGTAAACGAACAGGCGCTGAAGTCGCATACCGACCGGCGCCAGCTGCACCAGATCATCGCGGGGCTCACCGAGGGCGTGATCCTGATCGAGCCCGACCAGCGCATCGTGTGGGCGAACGAGGCCGCGCTCGCGATGCACGGCGTCACCGGGCTCGAGGCGCTGGGCGCGAACGTCACCGAGTATCGCGAGCGTTTCCGCCTGCGTTACCGGAACAACCATCCGGTGCGCGACGGCCACTATCCGATGGATCGCGTGATCGCGGGCGAGGAGTTCAGCGACGTGACGGTCGAAGTCGAATCGGCCGCCGACGAGAACGTGAGCTGGGTTCACCGGATCCGCAGCCTCGTGCTGACGAACGCCGCCGGCGAGCCGGACTGTCTCGCGCTCGTGCTGCACGACGCGACCGAATGGGCGAGCGCGGAGGAGCGCTTCGAGCGCACGTTCAGCGCGAATCCCGCACCGGCCGTGATCTGCCGGCTCGACGATTTGCGCTACGTGAAGGTCAATCAGGGCTTCCTCGACATGACGGGCTACGTGCGCGACGACGTGCTCGGCCGCTCCGTCTACGAGGTCGACGTGCTGGAGCAGGCCGAGCGGCGCGAGCTCGCGATCGAGCGGCTCGGCGAGGGCGCGACGATTCCGCAGATGGAGGCCGTGCTGAAGTGCGCGGACGGCAGCACCAAGGCGGTCGTCGTCGCCGGGCAGCCGATCGACATGAGCGACGAGGCGTGCATGTTGTTCACGTTCATGGATCTCGAGCCGCGCAAGCAGGCCGAGCTCGCGCTGCGGCAGAGCGAGGAACGGTTCGCGAAGGCGTTCCGGATGGCCCCGGTTGCGACCGCGATCGTCACGGCCGATCGGTTCGAGCTGCTCGATGTCAACGATGCCTTCGTCGGGATGACCGGCCATACGCGCGACGACCTGCTCGGCAAGTCCGCCGACGAGATCGGGTTGTGGGCCGAACGCGGCGCGCGGCAGCACCTCGACAGCCAGCTCGCGCGCGACGGCAACGTGCGCAACGCCGACGTGCAGATCCGCACGCAGGACGGCGACGTGCGCGATTGCGTCGTGTCGGCCGACCCGGTGGCGATTCACGGGCAGGATTGCCTGCTGATCGCGCTGCTCGACATCAGCGACCGCAAGCGCACCGAGATGGAACTCGTCTATGCGATCGAGACGGCGATGCAGGATGCGTCGTGGTTCAGCCGCACGCTGATCGAGAAGCTCGCGAACGTGCGGCGCGCGAATGCGCCGGATGCGGGCGCGCAACTGTCGGATCTCACTGCGCGCGAGCGCGACGTGTTCGACCTGCTGTGTCGCGGTCTCGCTGATAAAGAGATCGCCGGGCGCCTCGGTCTTGCGCCGAATACGGTCCGCAACCACGTCGCGACGATCTACGCGAAGCTCGACGTGCATAGCCGCGGCGAGGCCATCGTGTGGGCGCGCGAGCGCGGCATCGTCGGCTCGGCGGAGACGAGCGGCGCGCGGGGCGAGAAGGGCGGCGCGAACGGCA
Source organism: Burkholderia sp. WTPI3 (assembly GCF_021483755.1). NCBI lineage: Bacteria > Pseudomonadati > Pseudomonadota > Betaproteobacteria > Burkholderiales > Burkholderiaceae > Burkholderia > Burkholderia sp. WTPI3. The sequence continues at coordinate 86,750 of NZ_JAGIXF010000011.1, forward strand.
AGAGCTGATACCGATCGTTCCCGCCATCGGCGTCATCGGTGCGAATGCACCATGCAGGCTGGTGCATCCGTATCTGCCCCGCGCGGCGCGCGGCTGCGATCCTGTCCACTCGGCGGTGCGGCGCGGGGGCCCCGCGAGTGGCCGCATTGCCGTCTCCCCAAATCATCGCAGGAGACGACCATGGACAGGAATCGCATCGAAGGCAAGCTCAAGCAAGTGAAGGGTTCGGTCAAGGAAGCACTCGGCAAGGTGACGGGCGATCGTGAGACGGAAGCGGAAGGCGTGGCGGAGCAGCAGGCCGGCAAGCTCCAGGAGAAGGCCGGCGAGGCGGCCGATGCGGTGCGCAAGCATACGGGCACCGACTCGCACATCGACCGGCACTGACGCCGCGGGTGTCATCGGCGCGGATCGCGCGACGCGTGACGTGCCGAGGTGGCCCGAAGCAGTGGTAATTCTCCATCGGCATTACCCGGCACAGCCTCGGTGCAAAGGCATCTGCGCGCATCCCGCCTGACGTTTTCCCTCCCGGCCCGCCGTCGCGCGGGCCGTCCGCCGTCCGATGCGACAGTACTTGATGACAATTCCTCACAACATAGTTCCGATATTTCGTTTGCTGCACGCGTATTGGCTACCCACAATCGGTTCACCTCTTTCGCGCCGACAGGTTCCCCGGAGACGGAACCGCGGTGATCCGCCGGCGCGCGAAAGATCGCCGGCGCGCGGCAGTCGCGCGTCGCATCCCGACATACAGAAGAAGGATTGGCCGATGACGTTTCGCATTCGTTCGCTTTCCGGCATTGCGTTGACCACCGCGATGTTCGCGTTCCAGACGGGCATGGCCCACGCTCAGGAGACGGTCGTCAAGGTTGGCGTGGCCGTGCCGTTGACCGGCAGCGGCGCCGCCTACGGCAAGGACATCGAGAACGGCGTGCGCATGGCCGTCGACGAGGCGAACGCCGCGCACACGACGATCGGCGGCAAGCCGGTGAAGTTCGTCGTCACGTCGCAGGACGACCAGAGCGATCCGCGCATCGGCGTGCAGGCCGCGCAGCAGCTGACCGACGCGCAGGTGGCCGTCGTGATAGGCCATTTCAACTCGGGCACGACGCTACCCGCGTCGAAGATCTACGCGAAGGCCGGCATTCCGATGATCACGCCGTCGGCGACCAATCCCGACATCACGCGCGCCGGGCTCGGCACCGTGTATCGCGTGATCGCGACCGACACGCAGAACGCTGGCAACGCCGGTGCGTATGCGGCCGGTGTGACCAAGGCGAAGCGCATCGCGATCATCGACGACCGCACCGCGTTCGGCCAGGGCGAAGCCGACGAATTCGAGAAGGCCGTGAAGGCCAACGGCGGCACGATCGTCGCGCGCGAGTTCACGAACGACAAGGCTGTCGACTTCAGCGCGCAGCTCACCAAGATCAAGAGCACGAACGCCGACCTGGTGTTCTTCGGCGGCCTCGACGCGCAATCGGCGATGCTCGTCAAGCGCATGCGCCAGCTCGGCATCCGCGCGCAGTTCCTGGCCGGCGGCGGCGTGATGAACGCGAATTTCATCAAGCTCGCCGGCAACGCGGCGGAAGGCGCGGCCGTGTGGGAATACGGGCAACCGCTCGCGCGTCTCGCGAAGGGCAAGCAGTTCGAAGCCCAATTCAAGCAGAAGTACGGCGTCGACATGCTTGCGTACGCACCGTTTGCGTACGATGCGACGTGGATCGCGATCAACGCGATGCGGAAGGCGAACTCGACGAAGCCGGCCGATTTCAACGGCGCACTGAAGAGCACGCGCTACGACGGCATCACGGGCACGATCGCGTTCACGAACACGGGCGACCTGAAGAACCCGAGCTCGACGCTGTATGAAGTGAAGAACGCCGCGTGGCAGCCGGTCACCACGCAAACGGCGAACTGAACACCCGAACGCGCGCGGACTTTCGCGGCGCGCCCGGACGTGCTGAAATACCAGGAGCGATCGCATGCGATCGCGGCGCATGTCCGGGCGGTTCGCCGGGGGGCCGCCCGGACATGCGCCGCGTGCGACGCGGCACGAACAACCTTCGGGCGCGGCCGGCTGGCCGTGCCTTTTACGTGCAACTGGAGTGAGTCGTGAGTTCTCAAGTCGTCATCGTTGGCGGTGGTGTGATCGGCAGCTCGATCGCCTATTTCCTGCGTGCTACCGATCCGACGGTTTCCGTGACCGTCATCGAACGCGATCCCACCTATGCGAAGTCGTCGTCGGCGCTGTCGGCCGCGTCGATTCGCCAGCAGTTCTCGACGCCGTTGTCGATCGAGATGTCGCTGTTCGGGATCGACTTCCTGCGCAATATCGGCGAGCGGCTCGAGGTCGACGGCAACCGGCCGTCGATCGATCTGCATGAAGGCGGGTATCTGTTTCTCGCGACGCCCGCAGGCGACGCGACGCTGCGCGAGAACCACGCGCTACAGACGAAGCTCGGCGCCGATATTCGCCTGATGGACCGCGATGCGCTGCGCGCGAAGTTCCCGTGGCTGAACGTCGACGATCTCGTGTCGGGCGCGTACGGCGTGAGCGGCGAAGGATGGTTCGACGGCTACGGGCTCGTGCAGGCGCTGCGCAAGAAGGCGCAGGCGCTCGGCGCACGCTACGTACCGGCCGACGTGAAGTCGGTCGTGCGCGATGGCCGCAAGGTCACGCATGTCGTGACGGGCGACGGCGAGCGTTATGCGTGCGACACGGTCGTCAATGCGGCAGGCGCGTGGACGCGCGCGCTGTCGTCGATGATGGGCATCGATATTCCCGTGTATGCGCGGCGCCGCAGCATCTTCAACGTGTCGTCGCCGGCGAAGCTCACGGATTGCCCGCTGCTGATCGACCCGACCGGCGTGTATTTCCGGCCGGAAGGGCGCACGTATATCTGCGGGACGTCGCCGAGCCCGGACCGCGACCCGGACGATCTGCCGCTCGACGAGGTCGATCACGACCTGTTCGACGAAGTGATCTGGCCGACGCTCGCGAATCGCGTGCCGGAGTTCGAAGCGCTGCGCGTGGAGAATTGCTGGTCCGGGTACTACGAGTACAACGTATTCGATCACAACGCGATCATCGGCTATCACCCGGAGCTCGACAACGTCGTGTTCGCGAACGGGTATAGCGGCCACGGGTTGCAGCAAGGGCCCGCGACCGGACGCGGGGTGAGTGAACTGATTCTGGGCGGGCGGTATGACTCGCTCGACCTGTCGTCGCTCGGCTGGGCGCGCGTGCTGGAAAACCGGCCGATCGTCGAAAAGAACGTCGTGTAGCGCGGCGTGACCGCCCGGTGCGGGGTGGGCGGGATTCTCCTTGTGTCTCAATCTGACTGGCCCGGCTTTGCCGGGCTTTTTTTTCGGTTCATCGCGGATTTCCGTGGACGTCGCTTGCCGACCCAATCCGGAACTTCCGCGGTCAGGATTCGAAGCCGAAAAGCAGACTCCCGAAAACTATGGGCTGATGTCACTTCCGTACGTCGAGTGTTGTGTCATGCCGAGTCTTGCTCGCGCGCGTCACAATCCTGAACCGAACAACTTTGGCAGTCCGGTTGTTTGCCGCAAACAGGCTTTGGGCGCCACCCGTGCTCCTCCTTCGCTCGGTCCTGCGCGTACCACATAACCAAGCGATCGACTTGGCGAGAGCTGAGCTCAGAGACACTTGGGAACATCACACCGTTGCGCGATGGCGGTGGCGCCAGCGCACTCGAAGAGAAGGGTGCGCAAGCGTCCTGCCATGCTCTCACGAACGGAAGCGTGAGCGCTGGGCGGAGATCATCCGTAGCGCCGTCAGGAAAGTATCGTTTCCATTGGCCACCTAGCCTGCTGACGAACCGACAAATATGCCGATCCGGTTTTACTACTCCCCATCCCAGGTCCATCAGGATATGAAGCGCCGCCTTGTCTGCGACACCTGTAAAGGTATAGAGGACCGTGAACGGATCTACGATATCGTCGAGTGACCAATTCTTCTTCGGTTGAAGAACCGTCGCGAGCCGGTCCGTTCCATAAGCGGAAATCTCTTTCGCCCGCATGAAGAGTTCCTCGACGCGCCTGCGCATCCCGAATTCTTTTCCACCGGCTACGGCGATCTGCTCAATGTCGGCAACCGTCTGTCTACCACTGACGGCATCCTCTATCGCGAATGGCAGCTCTCGGAGCGCGTCAATGCGTCGAGTTATGCTGGCTTGGCCCATTCCCATCGAATACATCGGCAAGTAGAGGACAGCGTCGACAGCAGTGAAATTGTTTACGGCGCTGTCCAGTCGCCGCTGAAGTTCTGCAGGATTCAGCGTCCTCTGGCAGAGATTCTGGTAGACGGCGTTAATCTGATCGGGTGTCATAGTGATGAGGTCGTAAGTGCCCTTGTGATTTTCCGACCGCAAGGCGGCCGTTGGCGAAGGTCGGCTCATGGCCGACAGCAGTTTTCGGAAGCTCGATATCGGCACGCACGTCAAAATACTTCGAACGAACACCAGTCGGGCACAAACCCCTCGAAGACAAAAAAGTCGTCGATGTATGTCAGCCCAAGCCGCTCCAATGACCTCGTACACTCGTCGGCCGCATCGCCCCCAAAGAACGGGCCAAGTGATATAAGGCTGTCGGATTCGTCAAAATATTTCCGAAAATTGAACTCGACCATAAGCGCGGATAGGTCGACATTCTTGGCCGCTAGCGCAGCCCGTCGGACAACGATCCCGAAATCTCTCGAAACTTTCATCGTTATTGACCAAAGGCAAGCGTGTGCTCAAGATCGTCTGCGATTCAGCCCTTATGGTCGAGCGTCCGTTCCCGGCCGAACACCGACGTTTCTCCCCGGAATTCCCCGGTGAACTTTTTTCGACCTCACTCAAGCGTGCGGCCGGCGCGAGACTCAGGCCAGCAGGCGGGCGATGAGATCGTGTGTCGTCCGGACTTCATACTTCCGCAACAGGCTCGCGCGATGGATGTCGACGGTGCGCGGGCTGATGTTCAGCTCCTTGCCGATTTCCTTGCTCGTCAGGCCGTGCACCAGAAACGCGGCAACGTCGCGCTCGCGCTCGGTCAGCGTGCTGGTGACGTCGGGATGCTTCGTGCCGCCCGACAGGTCGGTGAAGGTCCAGATGGCCAGCTCGAACGGGCGCTTCGGGTTGTATCCGAAGCCGCAGACGGTGACCCAGAAATGGCTGCCGTCGATGCGCCGCATGATGCGGTCGTCGCTGAAGCCCGCGTGTTTCGCGAGCAGCGGGGCGAGGCGACGGCCGGTCGTCGCGAAGTCCTTCTGCTCCGGATACAGCTTCGCGAACGACTGGTCGATGATGTCGTCGCGGGTCGCCCTGAACAGGTGCAATGCGCGGTCGTTGCAGTCGACCATGATGCGTTCCTTCGCCACGATGGCTGCGACCGGCAGATGCCGGAAGAGATCTTCGTAGTCGAGGCTGGGCATCGTGTCGGTCATGTTCGGCATCGTGTCGACGGGCCCGGACCGGATTCGGACCCTGGCTATCGGGCAGGTTCACTCCGGTCCGATTGTAGCGCTTGCCGGGCGAGCGGCTCGACATGAAAGATGCAGCAAGCATGCCCCTCGCCCGCGCATTGCATTTCGGATGAAAACGCGCGCGGGCCTTTGCTCGCCGCGTCGGCCACGGTGTCGTTGACCCAGTCCATCGCGCCGGCGAACCAGCCGGCGAACATGTAGCAGAGCTTGCCGTGCGCATCGGGCCGGGCCAGCACGAAGGACGAGTGGTGCAGATGGATGCGCGCGTGCGACGTCGCCGGATCGGCTTCGGCGATGCTGAACACTCCCCAGCCGCGCTGCGACAGCCGTTTCAGGTAGTGCTCGAACACCGCCATGCCGCCGATGCCGTGCTGTTTCGCCTCCTTGTCGCACCAGTGATAGGCCGACTTGTAGCCGGCCGGGTAGAGGATCGACGCGTAGGCTTCGCGTCCCAGCGCTGCTTCGACCGCCACATGATTGTTCGTGAAGAAGTGGCGCGGGACGTACAGCATCGGCAATGCGTCGGTGGTCCAGATGCCGGTGTCCGGATCGACGTCGATGGGCAATTGTGGCTGCATGGGGGCGACGTGTGCGTGGTGCGGCTCAGACGTTCCAGACTTCGCCGAAGACCCGCAGCCAGTTCTCGCCCATCACCTTCCTGATGCGCGACTCGCTCCAGCCGGCGCGCTGCATGGCGGCGGTCAGGTTCGGGAATTCGCCGATCGTGCGGATGCCTTCCGGATTGATCACCTTGCCGAAATCCGTCAGGCGGCGATAACGGCCCTTGTCGTGCGTGATCCAGTCGAAGAATTCCGTGCTATAGCCCTGCGTGAAGTCCGTGCCGATGCCGACCTTGTCTTCGCCGATCACGTCGATCACGTATTCGATCGCTTCGAGATAGTCGTCGATGGTGGCGTCGGCGCCGCGTCGCAGGAACGGCATGAACATCGTGACGCCCACGAAGCCGTTGGCTTCCGCGATCTCGCGCAGTTGATCGTCCGTCTTGTTGCGCGGATGCTCTTTCAGCCCGGACGGGCAGCAGTGCGAGTAGGTGACCGGTTTCTTCGAGCACGCGATCGCATCGGACGAGGTCTTCGCGCCGACGTGCGACAGATCGACCATGATGCCGACGCGGTTCATCTCCTGGATCACTTCGCGGCCATATCCGGACAAGCCGCCATCCGGTTCGTAGGAGCCCGTGCCGACCAGGTTCTGCGTGTTGTAGCAGAGCTGCACGACATTCACGCCGAGCTCCTTGAACACTTCGATATAGCCGAGGTTGTCCTCGAACGCATACGCGTTCTGGAAGCCGAAGATGATGCCGGTCTTGTTCTCCTGCTTCGCGCGCAGGATGTCGTCCGTCGTGCGTACCAGCGTGAGAATCTCGCTGTATTCGCGGATCTGCTGCTTCATTTCCGCGATGTTGTCGATCGTCTTCTGGAAGTCTTCCCACACCGAGACCGTGCAGTTGACGGCCGTGACGCCGCCCTTGCGCATGTCTTCGAACACCGATCGTTCGAATCTGGAAATGTTCAGGCCGTCGATGATGATGCTGGAGTCGTGAAGGCTCGTCATGGTGTCTCTCCATGCGTTGATTTTTGCAGGCCGGCTCGATGAGCCGGACGTGGGTTCAAACGGCGCGTTCGACGCCGCGCTTCGCGGACTGGGCGGATCTCCCCGTCGCCGGACCGGCATCTTCGAGCGCGGTCTTCGACGTTTCCGGCAGCGCCAGGCCGCCGATCATCGCGAGGATCGACACGGCGATCAGGTAGTACGCCGGCGACAGGTTGGTGCCCGTCGCGGAAATCAGCCACGTGGCGACGAGCGGCGCGGTGCCGCCGAAGATCGTGTAGGCGAGGTTGTACGTGATCGCGGAGGCCGTGTAGCGGGTTTTCGTCGCGAACACTTCCGACATCAGCGGTGCCGTCACCACGCCCGAGAACACCGCGCCGATGGCCAGCAGCGCGACGCCGGCCAGCGAGTGCGACAACACGCCCGAGCTGCCCAGAGAAAAGGCAGGGTAGACCGACACGATGATGAAGATGCAGGTACTTGCGATTGTTGCGCGGCGGCCGACGAGGTCGGAGAAGAGGCCGGCGACCGGACACAACGCCGCGGCGAACAGAAGGGCGAGGACCGTCACGAGGAGCGACGTGCCACGCGACAGGTGGCCGGCCACTTGCAGGTACGTCGCGAAATACGTCGTGAACGTGTAGAAGGACAGCGCGGTCACGGACACGAATGCGCCGAGCTTCAGGATATTCCAAGACTGCGAGTGCAGCGTTTCCATCAGCGGTGCGTGTGCGAGGTCGTGCTTGCCCTCGAGCGCCTGGAATGCCGGCGTTTCATTCAGGTTGACTCGGAGGTAGACGCCGATGAGGCCGACCGGCGCTGCGATCAGGAACGGCACGCGCCAGCCCCAGTCGATCATCGCCTGCGACGACAGCGACGACTCGAGCAGATAGGCGACCACGGCCGCGCAAGCGAACGACGAGAACGTCGACACCGGCACGAAGCTGCCGAAAAAGGCGCGGCGGCGGCGCGGCGCGTGTTCCATCACGTAGGCGCATGCCCCCGCGTATTCGCCGCCTGCGGAGAAGCCCTGGACGCAGCGAATGATCGTGAGCAGCACGGGCGCCCAGTAGCCGATGCTTGCGTACGTCGGCAACAGGCCGATCAACGTCGTCGAACCGGCCATCATCAGGATCGTCAGCGCGAGCGTGCGCTTGCGCCCGATGCGGTCGCCGATGACGCCGAAGATCAGGCCGCCCAGCGGGCGGAATGCGAATGCAACCGCGAAGACGGCGAAAGTCTTCAGGAGTCCGATGGTCGGATCGCCGCTCGGAAAGAACTCGCGCGTCAGGATCGTGGCGAGAAAGCCGTATGCGGCGAAGTCGAACCACTCAACGAAGTTGCCGATCGACGCCGCGGCAATCACGCGCCGTAACGTTTTGGTGTCGACGTTTTGGGTACTCATGGTCGTGTCCTTTTCAGATGCGCGCTCGTTTCGCGTCGAAACCATACTAGGGACGCCAATTACCTAGGTCTATACGTGTCAATTACCTAGGTAATCGGGGGCGGCTGTCGGGCCGTAGCCGGGATGCGTAGCCGTTTATCGGGAGCGCCGGGCTCTGCCATTCCGGCAGACTTTGACATTCTTGCGTTCGCGCTGCGTCGCGGCATTGCGGCATTGCGGCTCGCCACCGGCTTCTTCCGTCAGTTGGAGAAAATCAACGACCGAAGCTGTTCCGGTCTGCCAGGGTAGGGTTCCCATGTCGACAACCCGTGGGACGCGTTAGCCGGACTCGAATGCCATTGCGCCCCAATGTAGTGCGGGGCAGCGAAAATTGACCGGGACCAGATATTCGACATCGTCAGACGGATCGCCGACAATCGGTATGCGGTTGAGCAGCGTGCCCCGTCATTTCGCGTGCCGTCCGACCGGTCTGCCGTTTGTCGAAAAATTCGAATCGGGTTACCGGAAAACTGCCATGGCGCATCCGCAGACGTCTTTCATTCTGTCCGTCGTCGATCCGGATTTACGGAACCCGTGCCTCGACGTCCGGTTCGAAACGGACGACCTCGATATGCTGCGTCGGCTGGTCGATCCCGATGCGTCCGGCGATGCAGCACTCGACGAAGCCTATCTTCTGTCGTCGGCACAGGTCGCGGCCGTGTGCGACGCCTTCGGGATCGCGTTCGACCATGGCTCGCGCGAAGGTTTTCTCTGCAAGCACGTCGATACCGGCGTTCGCGTCCCTTACCTCGTCCATACCGGCTATGAGCTGGCGCTGATGGTGCAAGGGCGAAAGCCATTCGGGTTCATCGAATACAACAGCGAATGGCAGCCTTCGGTCGAACTGAAGGCGCGCTTCGACGCGTATGTCGATCAGGGTGTTTTCCATTCGCAGGAAATCATTCTTGATGCGTCTCGCCCAAACCATCCGGCACGCCGCATCGGGCAAGTTCTCTATACGCTCAAGGGCGAAGAGTGGCGCATCACGGCGCTGGAGCTCATTCGGCAGCACATCAACCTGCAAGGGGACGGCCGCGAGAACATGGAGCGGCTCGAAGGCGCGTTGCTGGGCTACGAGAGATGGCAGAACGATTGGTGGATCGACCACCTCGCGAGTAGCGGTATCAACCTGTACGGGGCTTCGAGTATCGTCAAGGTCGACCGCGCACAATACGATTGGCTCGTTCATGCGGGATTCCGGGCACTGCCGCCAGTCGATGCACCGACGTTCACGCTCTATTCGGCACACGGTCTCGATGATGACGCGATGAAGGCGGCGATGCAGGAGGATCCGACCATTGAAGCGTTCGTTCAGTTCAACGTCGGGTTGAGTCACATCATGCATGCGGCCGATTTCGGGGCGAGCGGGCCTTACGAGATTCCGGCATCGGTGATTCCGACGATCAACCGTCACCTGCTGCGTGCAGTTCGCGTCCTGATTCAACGCGATGATTGCGGCGCGCCGGCCGCGCGCCCCGCGTGAACGGTTTCCGCGCGAAAGCGCGACGCGTCGCCGGATCGGCACCGGGTCGCTACCGCGCTCGGCCCGGCTTCGCCGGGCCTGTGCCATTCCACGCGTTACCGCACGCCGTAGACTGCATCGCGCAGATCGACCGTGTACTGCCCGTTCATGCCCTCATACAGCGTGTTCGATAGCGACACGACGGTGAGCCCGCGAGCGCGGTCGACGAACCACGAGTGGCCGTACACGCCGCCCCAGCGCCAGGTGCCAGCCGATTCCGGCGACGCTGCCGCCCGCGGGTCGCGCAACACGGAAAAGCCGATCCCGAAGCCCACGCCGGGCCGGTCTGGCAACTCGACATCGCCGGTCTGTACGCGGCCCATCTCGTCGACCAGCGCGGCAGGCAGCAGTGCACCGCCGCCCGCGCGCAGCGTGTCGAGCACCTTCAGCACTTCGCCGGCGGTGCCGACCATGCCGGCACCGCCGGACGGGAACGCATGCGCGTCGAGCGCGCGCGACGGGGAGTAGGTCACGCCGACGAACCCTTCGACGATGGGAACCGTCTCGTTTTCCGCGAGCCGATGCGGCTGCGGCGCGTCGTTGACGTAAGGAGTCGCGAGCCGTGCGGCATCGCGCGCGACGAAGGATGTGTCGCGCGCACCGAGCGGATGCAGCACGAGCGCATCGATCGCGTCACCGAGCGGTACGCCGCAAACAGCCTCGATCAGCGCGCCGACGACGTCGATCGCGACCGAATAGTTCCAGTTCGTTCCGGGCGCGTACAGCAACGGCACGCTCGCGATCCTGCGCACGTTTTCGCCGAGCGTGATCGTTGCGCCATCCAGGCCGTCGGAGATGCCCGCGCGTGCATAGACGCCATTCGCGTCGGCCTCCGCGAAGCGATAGCCGAGGCCGGCCGTATGCGTGAGCAACTGGCGCACGGTGATCGTCGGCACGCGACCGTCAGGCAGCGCCGGGCGGAAATCGGGCAGCCAGCGCGTGACGTCTTCGTCGAGCGACAGCTTGTGTTGTGCGATGAGCACCATCGCTGCCGTCGAGACGATCGGCTTCGTCACCGACGCGAGCCTGAACAGCGTGTCCTCGCGCATCGGCGTGCGCGACTCGCGGTCGGCGAATCCGGCGGCGCGGCGATAGACGAGCTCGCCGTGGTGCGCGACCAGCACGACCGCGCCGACGAGGCGCTGTGTGTCGAGCTGGCGAGACAGAACCGCGTCGATGCGCTCGACAAGCGCCGGATCGGCTTGCGGTTGCGGTGACGATGAGGGCGTGGCGGTCATCCGGGACTCCGTCGTGGTGGGTCTGCACGACATGTTAGGGGGCGTTCGCCGGAAGCGGCGTTAACCCGTACGTGAAGAAGGGCTACGAATGCCGGGCGTGACGGCGTGCGTGCGCGAGCGATATGTCACCACTTGGGCGAGCGCGACGGCGACCGGCACTTCGTCATATGGAGTAATAGCTGTAATCCGGGCTGAAATCTTCTTTGGGCCGTAACGGGCTAGACTGGCCTTGCCTTGCCCCCCCAAGGTGTTGTCTTAGCTTCGCTTGGCCTGCGCCTTTCGGCGCAGGCCTCTTTTTTGGCCGCCGCCATCGACGATACGACGATCGCCGACCGGATGCACGTTGGAGACACACCGAGTGACCACCCACTTCACAGCCCGCGATGCAGGTTCGCTCATGCGCATCATCGTGTCGGGCGCGGCGACGGCAACCGCCGCGCTGGCCTGCATGCCGACAGCGTTCGCGCAAGACAGCGCGCCCGTTACCAGCAGCGTATTCGTGCACCAGCCGTACGACACGGGCAACAGTGCGATCAAGGAACTTTCGGTACATCGCATCCGCTGGTGACGATGGTGAGTGAACCACGATTATTTTGCTGTCAGCGGGCATCAGGGCAACGGGCGAAGGCTTCGCTGACCAGCACCGGGTGGCAGGCGACAGCAAGCGGCCGTGCCGCTGCTGATATACCGACGGATGGGGCGTGGGCGGCAGTAGCGGCGTTTCTTTCGATGCGATCCTTGGGGCCCTCATGACGGGCACCTGATCGCAAGATCGTACAAGCGTGACGAATTCGGTCCGCCTATCCTGTTCTTCCCCCTGGGAAAACAGGATTGACGATGACCCGCAAGGTGTTCTGGGACGACCCTTATCGAACTGTGCTGGAAACGGTCGTTACTCTGGTGAACGACGATCAGGTGCAAGTCGATTCGACGATCTATTTTGCATTCTCGGGCGGCCAGGAAAGCGACGCCGGGTCACTGGGCGGCTATCCGGTTCTCGGCGCGGAAAAGCGCGGTCTCGACATCGTGTACACGCTGCCGCTTGAGCATGCCCTGAAGGTCGGGGATTCCGTTACATGGAAAATCGACTGGGAACGGCGATACCGGCTGATGCGTCTGCATTTCGCGGCGGAAATGGTGTTGCAACTGGTATATCGACTTCGTCCGGGTATCGAACGTATCGGCGCGCACATCGCGCAGGAAAAGGCACGCGTCGACTTTGCAAGTGATGTCAGTCTGTCGCCGTTGTTTGCAGAGATCGAATCGGCGGTGACGGACCTGACCGCGCGCGATCTGCCCATCTTGACGGATTTCAGCGATGTCCAAACGCAGCGCAGATTCTGGAAGGTCGACGGTTTTGCGACGATGGCGTGCGGCGGGACGCATCCGAAATCGACGGGCGAAATCGGCGCGTTGAGACTCAAACGCAAAAATACCGGCAAGGGAAAAGAGCGAATCGAGATCGCGCTGGTCGAATAGCGGTGTCTTTGCGTAGCCGTTCGAGCATCCTGTGTGGTGCCGGAAGCGACACGACGTCGGCCCAACCACCGCCGTTCGAGGATATTTTCTTCAACGCGAACGACATCCCTCGCAGCGTTCGAACAATCGACTATACGACCGACCGACGAAGGCCAAAAGGACGTTTTTCCCTCATTTGAAGCCATATGTCCGGGTTTGAGGTTTTTCCGTAAAATACGCCTTTATCGACATTCCCAGTGACTCGTCCGCATGCATCGAATTGGATTCTTCGTCTGCCGTGGGTACGATGTTCTCGATCTCGGCGGCCCCCTATCCGCGTTCAATCAGGTGGCCACGGTTACCGGCCATACCCCGTACGATCTTCACGTCATCTCGCAGCCGGGCGGCTCGGTTCTCGGCAATTCGGGCGTTCCGATCGAGACGAAGCCGGCCGGGAGACGAACGTTCGACACCGTCGTTTTCGTAGGCGGCGACATCGATCCGATGCAGACGTCGGAGAACGTCGCGGCTGCCAGGAAATTGGGTGCGAAAGCGTCGCGGGTCGCAAGCGTGTGCACGGGCGCATTTCTGCTGGCGGAAACCGGCTTGCTGGATGGTCGCAGAGCCACGACGCACTGGCGATACACGGCGCAATTGCAGTCGCGTTTTCCGCTCACCCGGGTCGAGGGCGACAGCATCTATATCGCGGATGGCCACATCTGGACGTCGGCGGGCATCGCCTCCGGCATCGACCTGGCGCTCGCCATGATTGAAAGGGACATGGGGCCCGACGTTGCGCGCGCTGTCTCGAGGCTGCTGGTCGTTCCGTATCGGCGGCCGGGCGGGCAGTCGCAGTTTTCCGCGATGTCGCAAATGGAGCCGGAGTCGGACCGTATCCGCATCGCGCTGAATTTTGCCCGCGAACATTTGGCCGAGGCGCTACCCGTCGAGCGGCTTGCCGATGCGGCGAGATTGAGCCCGCGGCAATTCGGACGCGCGTTTCGTCGGGAAACCGGCGAGACGCCGGCCAGGGCGGTCGAGCGTTTGCGCGTCGAAGCCGCTCGGCTGCGCCTGCAGGATGGTAGCGAGCCGATCGAACAGATTGCGCTAGCGGTGGGATTCACGGATCCCGAGCGGATGCGGCGGGCATTCGTCAAATTGCACGGACACCCGCCGCAATCGATCCGGCGTCAGAGCCGATTGAACGGTGAGCGCTGATCGATCGACAGTTCATCAGCGCGCCGCTCGGCCAGCGCGAGCCTGATGGCGTGCCGGCATTTCCGGTACGCGATTGTCCGCGTTGCGTCGGGCGCTCAATTGCTTGCGGGTTTCAGCGGACCGTAGTCGTTCCACATGTCGCGATGCAGCTTCCAGGTGCCGCCCTGTTTCAGGAAGACGAGGGTCTGCTTGCCGCGGTATTGGAGCTTTCCGTCGTGGTCGTGGATTTCCGCATCCGACACCTCCGTCACGACCCGGTCATTCCCGTAGAACTCGTAATTGCTGAACGTCACGGTAGCCGGCTTCGATCCGGCGTACCCTTTGGTGAAGTACTCGGTGATTGCGCGGCTCCCGGTTATTTTGTCGCCGCCCGGCGGCAAGAGCGTGCCATCGTTCGTATAGAGGCGGCCGATCGCCTCGTAGTCTCCGCGCGCGAAGGCTTCAGCCCAGCGCGCGTTCTCGGCCTTGATCGCCGCGCCGGGCGGATGTGGCGAACCGCCGGCGACGGCCGGCGCCGCAAATGCCGAAAAGGAGAGGCAGACTGCAAGAGCGGCAGTACAAAAACGGATCGGATGCATTCGATGATTTCCAGTCGTGGCTTGAATTGAAGAGGGCTGCAGCGTCGTGCAGGTGGAGCAGGCAAGGTCGATTGCGTTCTTCGTCGCGGCCTGTGCGGACTTTCGCAAACCTTGCCTGCAAGGCTGTTCAGCGAACGCCCGGGATACGCGCGAGACCGCTTGATGCGCCGGGCAGTTCCTTGTCGACCATCGCGATGACCTCCGGCCGCGCATCTCGCGGGTGGCCGGAATGGAACGGCGGAGCGGGATCGTATTCGATCACGAGTTGCGTGAATTCGGCGGCCTGCCGACCGCGTAGCCTGGCGGCAACGCGCAGCGCGAAGTCGATGCCCGCCGTCACGCCACCGCCGCTCATGAAGCGGCCGTGGTCGTCTTCCACGAAGCGATCCGGAACGGGGATGGCGCCATATTCGGACAGCTTGTTGACGAACGCCCAATGGCAGGCACTTCGCTTGCCCTTGAGCACGCCCGTTGCGGCGAGCACGAGCGACCCGTTGCAAACCGACGTGACGTGCTTCGCGCTTTCGGCGAGACGCCGGATCTGCGCTTGATACGCCGGGCGCATCGGCGCCGACAAATCGGACCCGCCGGGAACGAGGATCAGGTCGGTTTTCTCGATATCGGCCAATCGTTCGGTGTTGCCATAGACGACGCCGAATTCGAGGGTCACGTTGCCCCCGTTGAGGCTCGCGTAGCGAACATTCGTGTTCGGCAGCCGATGAAAAATCTCGCTTGGGCCAGCGAAATCGAGAAGGGTGCCGCCGTCGTAATTCACGATCAGGATATTGAGCGGCTCGCTCGGCGCGAGTTCTGCCGCGCTGTCTGCCTGCGCGAAAGCTGGCGTGGCGCGGCCAAGCAGGGCTCCGCCACCCAGGACGGCGCCGAGCGTGGCGACGCCCCCGAACTTGAGGGCATCGCGGCGGGCGTGGCCTGCCTGGGTGAGTTTCTCGCTGGAGGCGTCGTTCTTTTTGTGATCGGTCAAGTTAATCTCTCCTTGCACTTAGGCCTCCTCTTCAAGTACAACCAGGTCGGCCAGATTGAAAGACCTCGCGACGAAGCGCGTGGCGGACGTGTAATTACGATGTGGATGCGGTGGGCGGAACCGGCGTGTGCCGCTTCGCGAACGACGGGCGAAGGCTTAAAGCTGCGAAGCCCCGCCATCCACAACCAGTTCGGTGCCGACGACATAGGACGATTCGTCGCTGGCAAGATAAAGTGCCGCGTAGGCGATGTCTTCGGCTTTACCCATGCGGCCCACCGGAATCGCCTGGGCAAACTCGGCCTTGCGGTCGCGGACCCACTCGTCGGACATGCCCCACCTGGAGAGCAGCGGCGTGTCGATCGCGCCCGGCGCAATCGCGTTGAAGCGGATCTTGCGGTCGAGAAACTCGTAGGACCAACTGCGGGCAAGCGATCGCACGGCGGCCTTTGCCGCCGCCGTCAACGAAATGCCATGCTTGCCGGTCTGCGCGACGAACGACGTGTTGAGGATGACCGACGCGCCATCGCGCAACTGAGGCAGCACCGCTTGGAGCGTGAACACCACGCCTTTGACGTTGATGTCCATGATTCCGTCATAGAGGTCTTCGTCGATGTCGCCGACTGCGGACGGGAAAGCCCAACCCGCGTTGGCGAACACGATATCCAGGCCACCGAACCGCTCCTTCACCTCGGCGACGATTGTGCGCATGTCGTTGATCGAACGGACATCGCCCTTGAGCACGAGCGCACGCTCTCCGAGCTCGGCCCTCACGCGTTCGAACGCGCTTTCGTCGCGACCGGTCACGGCTACCCGGGCGCCTTCCGCAATGAAGAGCCTGGCGGTCGCAAGGCCGATGCCACTGGTGCCGCCCGTAATCAAAGCCGTCTTGTTCTTGAGCCTCATCATCTGTTCCTTTCTCTGCGTTGAGATCGATCAAACCGAAGGCCTGCAAGCGCGATTGCGTTCGCGCCCGTGCTTCGACTTGATATCCGGTGCAAATTATGGAACTTGAGGTTGATGGCGCAAAGGTCGTATAACCCTCAAAAAGCGTCATCATGATTCAGGGTGAAGTTTGCCGCAAAACTCACCCTCTGATCGATCCAGGATTCGTAAAGCGGATCAAACAGTTCTGTCGCGAGAAGCCGACGGACGATGCGTGCAATGCCATCCCGGCCATCAAGGGAAGACCGATTCTCGACCAGGGCGCGCCCACGGACGTCGCGGAGATTCCGATCTCCGACGGTCGGGGGCATTTCCCGATCGTACTGAAAGACGCCGATGTCGTTCAGTGGCGCCACGGCAAAACGGTCTTCGTGTACGAATACAAGATCGTCGGCCAACAAGGGTCCAACGATCCGTATGCGCCGTACGAGCTGCAGGGTTCCGGTATCGTGAATTCGCCGGATTTCGCCATCGACATGCGCGCGGAAAAGTGCGAGGCCGCAGTGCGCGCGCACGTCCGATCCTGATATCGCGACCGCAACCGCCGTGGCGCTCCAGCGCGCTTGGCTAAACCATCGAACGGCCCCGGATCCCGCCGCCGGGATGCATGCCCCACATCCCCAATTAATGACCAAACCGCAAGACCTAGTGCATAGATATCGTTTGCCGCCGCGTTAATGACTATCGACAATCGTGGCTCGAATCCACCGCCGTTGTGCGCAGAAGCGCCGCGGCGGCCGGCACTTGTCGGCTATCCCGGCCGTCCCTGCCATCCAGCTCACGACGACATGTACGCGTTCACGCCCTCATTCCAGAATCCTGCCGGTTCGCCGATCCGCGAACTGTTCAAGTACCTCTCCGAACCGGGGATGATTTCTTTCGCGGGCGGGTACCCGGCCAGCGACCTGTTCGACGTCGACGGCCTGAACGCGGCCGCCGAACGCGCATACGCGCAGCCGGTCCGCTGCCTGCAGTACGGTCCGACCGACGGTCTCGCCGAACTGAAGCAACAACTGATCGCGTTGATGGCGCGCCGCAACGTAACCTGCACGCCGGCCGAACTGCTCGTCACGACCGGTTCGCAGCAGGGCCTCGACCTGCTGCTGCGCGTGATGGTTGCGCCGGGCGACGTCGTGCTGACCGAACAACCGGCGTACCCGGCGACGCTGTCGGCGATGCGTCTGCAACAGGCGCGTATCGTGACGATTCCCGTCGACGGCGAAGGCCTCGACGTCGACCGCCTCGCGTCGCAACTCGCGTCGGGCGAGATCGCGCAGCCGAAGCTGCTGTACACGGTGCCGACCTTCGCGAACCCGACCGGCGCGACGCTCACGCGCGAACGCCGCTTGAAGCTGCTGCGTCTGGCCGTGCAATACCGTTTCCTGATCGTCGAGGACGATCCCTACGGCGACCTGCGTTTCGCGGGGGTTGCCGTGCCGTCGATGCTCGCGCTCGCGAGCGAAGTCGACGGCGCGCGCGACTGGATCGTGCACTTCGCGAGCCTGTCGAAGATCGTCGCGCCCGGGCTGCGCGTGGGCTGGACGATCGCGCCGGCCGAGATCGCGCGACGCTGCGTGATCGCGAAGCAGACGGTCGACCTGTGCAGCACGCCGTGGACGCAAGCCACCGCCGCCGAATATCTCGCCGACGGCGCACTCGAGCGCCATCTGCCGCGCATCACGGCGGCCTACAAGCGCAAATGCGACGCGATGTGCGACACGCTGCGCGATGGCTTCGGCGACGCGATCACGTTCCATCGTCCCGAAGGCGGGATGTTCGTGTGGGCGCGAATCGGCGCAGTGTCGTCGGATGTGCTGCTGCAGCAGGCGATCGCGAACAAGATCGTGTTCGTGCCGGGCAAGGCGTTCTTCGCGGACAACGTCGATGCCGCATCGCTGCGCCTGTCGTTCGCCGCACCGGATGTCGATGCGATCCGGGAAGGCGTCGCGCGCCTCGTGCGCGCGTACGGTGCGGCGCTGGCCGCCTGAGGAGACACGCATGAACTTCATCGTCAACGACACCGTATGGATGGACGAAGCGCCGTGCATGGCCGACATCCGTCCCGTCGAGCACAAGTCGTCGCAGATCAACGCGGGGCCGCAGTACATCGCAGACGTGCTCGGCCGCTTCGGCGCGGATTCGACCGACATGAACGACGCGGCGCCGGTCGTGCTCGGCTACAACTGAACCGCGCGCCGGCGAGCAGCGGGCGAGGGGCCGCCGCCAAAACGGTTAAGCTGGCGCGATCGAATCACGCAGGAGCGCCGTGACCTGCGGCGGAATTTTGTAGCCAGTCAGGCAGTGAGTCTCGCGTCGATATTATCGGAATCCAGCCAGGCTCGACGGACCGTGGCCGGAGGTTGGTAGCGATGAGCGCTGTGGGGCCGGCGCTCGTTATAGAACTGCCGCCAGCGCTCGATGAGCACCTTGGCCTCGGCGCGGCTGCGGAACCATTCGCGGTTTAGCAATTCGTCTCGCAGTTTGCCGTTGAAGCTTTCGACGAATCCGTTTTGCCATGGACTGCCAGGCGCAACGAAGGCCGGACCGATTGCAGCGTCTCGCAGCCAACGCATGACCTTGGCAGCGGTAAATTCGGCGCCGTTGTCCGACCGAACAAACGCGGGCTTGCCGTACAGCCGCATGAGTCGCGATAGCGTCAAGATCACGTCCTGCGACCGCAGGCTGGCGCCAACCTCGATCGCCAGACACTCGCGGGTGTATTCATCGATCACGCATAGCATCTTCAAGGCCCGGCCATCCACTAGTTGATCGTGCACGAAGTCATAGCTCCAAACCGAATTGGGCTGTGTGGCGCCTGGCAGGCGTATGTCGTCGCCGCAACGACGTCGGCGAGGACGTCGGCGCGGAATGTTGAGCTGAAGGGCTCGCCACATTCGCCGCACGCGCGATTCGCTCAACGCCAGCCAGGCCGACATCCGGCGATAGCCGAAGCGCGGCACCTCTTGCGCGGCCGCCATCAGCCTCTCGCCCAAACTCCGATCCTTCTCCGGTTGCTTGAGCGTATAGGTCGCCACTCGGCGGCTCAGTCCCAGGTAGCGACATGCCTTGCGTTGCGAGAGCCCCCGCCGAGTCAGGACTTCCAGCGCTTCGCGCCGGCCCGTCGGGGTGATCATTTTTTTCGGCTGAACTCCTTCAGGCCGTCGATTACCAGCATCTGCTCGGCGATCAGGCGCTTGAGCCGATCGTTCTCCGATTCCAGCTCCTTGAGCCGACGAGCGTCAGCCACGTCCATCCCGCCGAACTTGTTGCGCCAACGATAGAACGTCTGTTCCGAAATGTTGTGGCGCTTGCATAGATCCTTCACCGGCTCATCCCGGCTCTCGGCCTCGCGCAAAATGCGGATGATCTGCTCGTCGGTAAATCGCTTCTTCATCGAGTCCTCCTTGTCCATAGGATAAAAGAGAACTCACTTGCCGGATGGCTACAAGAAACGTCTCAGGTCATTGCGGCAAGTGAGCCGCGCCGATCGTCTGCTGGCGTTCCATACCGATGCGCGTTCGGAGAAGGTGGCGGAGTTGCGCCGCGATCCGCGCATCGCGATCGTTGCAAACCATCTCGATGCGCTCGTGCAGATTCGTGCGGAAGGCGTTGCATCGATCTGCGACGACGAAGCGCAACGTCGTGCGATCTGGCAATCGAGCCGTCCGCATACGCTGCTGTTGTATCGCGCGCCGTTGCGACCGGGCACGCCGATCGAGTCGCCCGAAGAGGCACACGTTGCTCCGGGCCAAGGCGCCACGCCCACCGACGACGGCTATCGGAACTTCTGCCTGCTCCACGTCAAGGTGACGCGCATCGACTGGCTCGACCTCGCCCGCAACGGCCATCGGCGCGCGGTATTCGACCTGAACGACGACGGCTGCGAAGGCCGCTGGATCGCTCCCTGACGACGGCGTCCGTATCGCTGCGACAAACGCGTACATGCCAGGCAAATCCGGGAGACATCGGGCTGTCGAATGGGGCGCCACGTGACCTGCGCGTGTCCGAAGGAAACCGGGCAAGCGCGCTGTTCCCCGTCAATTCGAGTCGATCTTCGGTCCGGACGACTGCCGATTGCTCGTCCTGCAACGACACGGACGGGTTCCAAAGACGAGTCGCGCGAGAAGGGCTCTGAACAGGGCAACGTTCGTGCATCACCGTGAGCAACGATCAGACTGATCGGGAGCCACGTCGCTCGCGGCACGCCCGGGAATCGGCGTCGCCAGTGACGAATGATGGGGTTCTGGTGCGTGTGGATGGACCGTTTGGAACGGGGATGCATCGAAGTGTCCGGAATCGGACGATCTTGAGTGCGTACATCGTGCGCTTGCAGGCCGCGAACTCGCGAGCACAAGCGACGATCAGCAGTGACTGTCGCGCGTCGATGCGCGGCAAGCTGACGATACGGGAGACTTGCATGGCGAAAATCCGCCCAATCTCCGGGTTGCCTGGGGCTCAGGTATTGACGGCCGCCAGTGCCTGGCTGTTGTCCGAGTACAGCAAATTGACGAGATGGTCACACATCTCGCGCAACTGCTCCGGATCGTGGTTGATTCGCTCCATCACCGCGAGTCCACGCGTGAAGGTAATGATCATTTGAGCCGTCGCTTCAGGGGACTGGGCAAGCGATGCGCGGATCTCGTCCCGCGACAGCGCCTCGACGATCGCATTTTCCAGATTCTTGAGCAGACCGCGGACACTGTCCTGAATATTGTCGGCGGATGCGTCCGCTTCGATCGCACTCCTGGTCGTCAGGCAGCCGCGGGGCGGGACATGCGCGGTCATGCTGGCAATTGAACTCTCGAAAAACTGCTGCAGTGCGGTATGCGCAGATGGCGCATTCAGTGCCGCGCGCGTCTCTTCAAGTACCCGGGTCGCATATCGATCGAACGCAAGCTGGAAGAGCTGCTCCTTGCCGCCATAAGCGTGGTATAGCGAGCCTCGCTGAACATTCGCTGCTTCTGCCAGGTCAGCCATGGAGGTCGCTTTCCAGCCCTTTATCCAGAAGATTTCCAGAACCCTCTCGAGGACTGCGTCTTCATCGAATTGCCGAGTCATTGCCATAGGTCCGTCGCCTCCTCAAAAAATCGTTGACCAGAGTGTCAACGTTGACTATGCTGACAATTATAGTTCAAATCGCGACAGGTCAAAGGCCAAGTTCGCGGACAACCCGGTGTTGAGTTGGAAGGTCGAGCAGACCAGCACGTCTGACCAACGGTCGACCGACGAAACAAATGAACGACAACAAATAAGCAATCCTCAAATTCAGCTTTGTAGTGAACAGAGAAGACTCTCGAGAGTCAACAGGCGTTCCTGGTCGCGTTGCCACCCGTTCCTCATCAAGAGTGACGGACGTGAGCGGTGAATGTCGATTGGGCGAGAGTCGGTTCTGTGTGCATGGAAGTTCGGCAGTCGGCACGTATTGGGCAACTCGCAGCTTCGTGATGTTCTTCTTTTTAGTTACATTCATAAGGAATGCATATTATGACGAACGCAGTCGAATCGACAGTCAACGCAGACTCGAAACGTGACCACACACCGTTGGCAGACTTCGATGCCGAGATTGCTGCGTGCCTCGAGGCATCGCATCTGACGACGGAAACGAACCGCTTCTTTGTGGAAGCCAAGGCGGTGAAGTCGATCGAGCCGTTGGCCGCACTGGGTATCGCGCACGGTTGGCGCGAGATCACCAAGGCGTTCATGTTCACGTCTCTTGCAGGTCTGGGCCTGATGGCGTCCCAGGCCGATGCCGAGGCCCACCCGAACACCAATCTCCTGACGGCGATCCAGACCGTATTCCAGGTCATTGGTGACGACCTGTCCAACGTCATGTCGGTGTTCAAGGAAGTTGCCCCGGCCGGGCCGGCCGGCATGCACTACGCATGGTGGGAAAGTGCCATCGTCGATCCGCTCAAGGCGACGTTGGGCGATGGGGCGAACGATACGTCGAACCTGCTCGGACCGGGTGGGAAGCGACTCATCGAAAATATGCGCCAGCTCGCGCATGACCCGCTCGGTGCTGCCGTGCAACTGCGTGTCGTGGAGGCCATCGCGCTGGATATCACGGTGGCGTTCAAGCGTGTCTTCTCCAGAGTCGACGTCGACGGCGGTCGCCTGTTCTCCCGGCCGGAACACTTCCAATGGATGGATTCCCACATCCACGCCGAGGTCGAACATCACAAGGCAGTGAGCGACGACGATACGGGCACGACGGCAATCGCCGATACCGCGGAGAAGCAGGCGCGCATGTTGCATCTCACCCGCACTTATGCAGCGTACTGGAATATCGCACTGAACGAGTTCGCCGATTTTCTCCACCTGTCCGGAGCACGAGCGCCCGTCGCGGCTGCCGCGTGACCATCGCCTTCCTGCCGACGGGGTGCGGAGTCGAAGTATCCGTTATGTGAATGGCAATCGGGCCGTGCGCTACACCTGAACGTTTCACCGACGACGTGTCGATAGAAGGCATGGTCGCAGGACTTTGATGTCCGCCCCAACCACAATGCGAAAACAAGTACTGGAGCATGACGATGCAGAACGCTACCTTCAAGCAGCAGTTTCTTGATAAAGGGTACTTTACCGTTCCAAAAGTAATCGACGCTGCCGGGCTGGACATTCTCCGCAAGGCGGCTGACGACTGCATGAATGACACCACGGATCCGGGGCGCGTGACTGAAGTGGATGGCAAGACGGTTCGCGGACTCCACGGAGCCCACCTTCGCAACGAAGCGCTCGCAACGTTGTGTCGGCACCCGACCCTTCTCGGGGCGGCGAAGTTCGTCCTGGGCGAGGACGTATACGTCCACCAGTTCAAGCTCAACATCAAGGCCGCGTTCGTCGGCGATGTGTGGGAATGGCATCAGGACATGACGTTCTACCATCGCGAGGACGAACTGCCGGAACCGCAATTCCTGACCGTCGCCGTGTTTCTGGATGATGTTACCGAGTTCAATGCGCCGCTGACCGTGATACCCGGGTCGCATGTGGACGGCTTCAAAGAGAGCATCAAGCATACGATCGACACGTACGACAAGCAGAGCGATTGGCTCAGCAACACGACGGCCAAGCTTCGCTACACCGTCGATCGAAACGTGCTGCGCGAGATGGTGCGCCTGCATGGCATGGACGCCCCGAAGGGGAAAGCGGGAGACATCGTCGTCTTTCACGCGAATCTGTTCCACGCATCGGGCGTCAATATCTCTCCGTTCGACCGGCGCGTCGCATTCATTTCCTATAACAGCGTGAAGAACCTGCCGGTTCAGACGCGTCCGCCGCGCCCGGAGTTTCTTGCAGCGCGTGATTACTCGCCGTTGACGCCTCGTGAGCTCGGTGATCTGTCGCCGAACCGGGACTGCCCGGAAGACGGTCGTGTGCGCGCGGAAGTGGCTAGCTGAGATAGAGAGGGCTGAACCATTGCCCGACGATGAGCCGATGGGCCTCGGACTCGTACGTCAGGCTGAATATAGGGTGACGCGTCCCGGAGTGGTGCAGGGCGCGTCACGTCGGCGAATCGGATGCCAGGCAATATATTTAGGAAAACAAATGACTTTGCCTAAATCGCTAACTAACGAAAGTGAGCTTCCTCGAATATCCGTACGAGCATCGTACCTGCGCTTCCCGAGATGGACGCAACCGCTCTGGACGCGCTTGACTGGCAAACCTCTCCCGAATGAGCAGGCGTGGTTCACGCCGCATCCGGCGCTTTCCCTCAGCATGGATGTCCTGTTGGCGATCGGGACGTGCGCGGTGCATTTGTATCTTTTGACGTCTTCCAGAGACTGGCTTCGCATATTGGGTTACGTCGTTGCGCCGATGGCGATGGTGTTCCTGGTCGGATTGCTCCGGAAGATTCAGGTCGTGTATGGGCATCATGCAATACACGAGACACTTTTCAGGCGTGGGAGCAGGATGAATGGCCTTGTGTCGAAAGGCCTCACCATCTTCGTCCTGGCGCAGAACGAAATCGAGTACGAACAGGAGCATCTCGACCATCATCGGCGTTCGGTCTTCACGACGAGGGATGATGCGGACGCGTCCTTGCTGTTCAACTTCGGAATCCGTCCGGGGCGTTCCGTCGCCGAACTGAATCACAACCTGCTCAGCACGCTTTTTTCGCCGGTTTTCCATCTCTGGTTCCTCAAGTCTCGTGTCATGTCGAACCTGAGGCGACCGCTGATCGAACAGTGTCTCGTGGTCGTGTGGCTTGTCGTGCTCATCGTGGTCATGCCCGCATGCCTTGGCGTGAATGCAACCGCGATCGCACTGTGGCTTCCGTTGACTGCTCTCTATCAAATGAGCGCGCTGCTGCAGTTTTCGACGGAACACGTCTGGCTTGTGGGCGCGGCGCCAGGCGTCCAGCAGGGCGTCTACGCGGAACGCTGCCATGGGCGGTTTTGCGGCGAATGCGTTCCGGGCGCAGATGGCAATGTCCCCTCGCCCCGGGTGTGGCTGCGGTGGTGGTGCAGGACATTGTTCATGCACATTCCCATGCGTGTCGGCGTCCTGGTCGGAGACCTGCCGGCACACGACTGGCATCACCTGGCCAGTGCCGTAGGTCATAGCCATAGAAGCTGGCCTGACGCGATATTCGAACGCCAACGCGCGATCGATAGCGGCAATTCCGCCGGAATGGAAGAGCGCGAGCTGTGGGGCATCGAAAACATGATCGCGCATGTGTTTGTCCACATGTCTCATGCGTCGGAGTTGCCCGCCGAATCGGAGTTGGCAGCCGGCACGTCTCCCGCGAATGGTTCTTGAGCAGTCGACGCCGCCGGCCGGTATCGAAATTCTCGTGTCAACCCGATTCAAACGACAGGTCGAAAAAGATGGCATACGCAGACAACGCAAGCAAGTTCGTGGCAGTGATCAACCGCAAGCATCCGGCTCCGGTCGTGCTGAATGCGCTGGCGCACACCGCATTTGGTCTATCCGGTATTGCGGGTGTCGGCAATCTCCTGGAGTACCAGAACGTCGCGTGTGATTTTGCAGCGAAGATCGATGAATCGCCGTTCATCATTCTCGAGGCCAAGAACAGTAACCAGCTTCGTGTGCTGCTTTCCAACGTGAAGGAAGCGTCGAGCACAAGCATCGCATACAACGTTTTCACGACTTCAATGATCGGCGCGTCAGCAGCAGCACAGATGGAAGCAACGCGCACGGCGCTCGATGAGGCGCTGGACTTCGTGGTGGTGGTGATCTTTGGCGCGCGCGAAGCGGTGGAGGCACTCACGAAGCGATTCTCGTTGTTCAAGCAATAGCCATGAAGCGTCCCGACACACGTCGGATCATTTGATTACACATAGTGAGAACGACATGGGATCGATAAAAGCGGTACCGGCGGCGCCGGGATATGCAGCAGACCTGGATACAAGGAAAGGGTGGGCGATGGTCCTGGCCGCCGCTACGTTGTGGGGAACCACCGGGATCATCTTCAATGTGCTCGGAACGTCGGCCGGGGCTAATGCTGTTTCGATCAGCTTCCTGCGACTGGCATTGTCGGTACCGTTTCTGTTCTTGATGGGGCGGATCCATTTGGGAACATGGTTCATCAAATTGACGCCCAAAGGTCTGCTTGTGCTTGCGGGACTCGGTCTGGGCATGGCGTTCTACCAGCTTACATACGTGCTTGCGATCGAGCGGGTGGGCGTGGCGATTTCGGTGTTGATCAGCATCTGCGGCGCACCGATTTTCGTTGCCCTGATCTCGGTCGCCTGGCTGGGGGAACGATTCAATGTGCAAACGATGATTGCGCTGGTCCTCGCAATCGTGGGCACGGTGTTTCTGGTCGGTCTTCCCTCAGGCGTCGTTCAGGATGTTCGGCAATTCTGGATTGGCGTCGCGATCGCGGTTGCCTGTGCGGTATGCCAGGCTTTTTATGTACTGGCCGCCCGGGCTTCAGGAAAGATCTGTAGCCCCATGCACGCGGGCGGGATTGGATTTGCCATTGGCGCATTGGCGCTGTTGCCGTTCGGTCTTCACGACGGGCTGCAACTCCATTACACGATGGACGGCTGGCTGATGTTGCTTTATGTGGCCGCGGTGCCGACGGCGATTGCGCAAACCCTTTTCCTGGGCGGTATCAAGGGGACGGGCGCCGTCGGTGGTGCGATCGCGAGCCTGCTGGAGCCGCTGGTTTCCACGGTACTGGCCGTTTTGCTGCTGCACGAGCGGATGACCTGGTACAGCATCGTCGGGGCGGTGATTCTGTTGAGCGGGATCGTGATCATTCAGTGGGCACCCGTGGAGCGAAAGCCCGTGCCGAGACATGTCGAGTGAACGATTTTCGAAGAGCGAGCGTAAGTGTCAGCCGGGTGTCAAAAAGGGGAATCGCGATGAGTTTTTACGACCGTCATGTCTTTGTCTGCACGAATGAACGCGAGAACGGGGAGGCGTGCAATGACCACGGGGCGTCGGAAATTTGCCGGTATGCAAAGAAGCGGCTGGCAGATGCTGCTTCCCCGGACGCCCCTGGAATTCGCATCAATCGTGCCGGTTGCCTCGCGCGGTGCAGTGATGGCCCGATCGTCGTGATCTACCCGGAAGCTGTCTGGTATACCTACGTCGATAAAACCGATATCGATGAGATCGTCGACGAGCATCTGGTCAACGGTCGAGTCGTCGAGCGCCTGCGAATCGACCGGTAACACGATAGGCCAGCGAGCCCGGTGCCGGTCCCGTATCGGATACGGTTACGAGTCGAGTTTTTTGCTGCGCGGTGCTTCAGCAGCATCGATACGATTGCAAGCACAAAGGGCATCTTCCGGATGTCACGATCCTTGCGGTCGACAAGGTCGTCCATCGACTCGATGGAGCGATATTCGTCAGCTACCTTGAAGAAGGTATCGACGACGGAATCGGCGTATTCCTGACGTGAAGGAAGCGTCGGTGAACGCTTCTCTCTCGACCTCGATCAGCATTCTCCAGGTGATGGATTCGACCGGTGTGCGATGAAATTCCGGCCGCTTGTCGACGGCGGCGGCAATAAGAGAAGTCAAGTCGGACGCTGCGTCGTGAAGCGACAGAACGATACCAGGAGGTGCGCGGTGGAACGCCCTCTGCGAGGTCTGCGCCGCGTGCTCGCCCGGCTGGTCGTGTCACCGACTCGGCTCGCGTCCGTGGCTACGTGAGCGCCTTCAACGCCTGCGCGAACCGCTTGTCCGCCAGGTAAGCGACGTTGAACCTGCAATACGCGGACGGCTGGTCGGCCTGTGGCGAGAACACCGCCCCCGGTGCGAGGATCACACCGCGCTCCAGCATCGCCTGCGCCAGTTCCATCGAATCGGACCACCCCGGCAACGCGGCCCACAGATACAGGTTCTGCTCGCACGGCCGATAGACCTGCGCGCCGAGCCGATCGAGCGCTTCGAGTGCGGTGGCCGTCGCGCGCCGCAGTTTCTCCTGAAGATGATTCGTATGCCGGAGGAAATGCCCGTCGCTGACGATCGCATCGAGCGTGCGCTCGCAGTACTCCGAGCTGCTGACGTGAGTCAGCATCTTCACGTCGGCGAGGTCGCTCGCGAGCGCCGCGTTGCATGCGAGAAAGCCCACGCGCAACGCCGCCGATACGGACTTCGAGAAGCTGCCGATATAGATCGTCCGGCGCAGTTGATCGAGCGTCGAGATGCGCGTGAGCGAGCGCGGGCGAAGGTCCGCGAGCGCGTCGTCCTCGACGATGATCAGGTCGTGCGCGTCGGCGAGTTGCAGGATCCGGTGTGCCTTCGCCGCGCTCGTATCGGTCGCTGTCGGGTTGTGCCCGACCGATTGCGTGAAGAACAGCTTCGGCCGGTAGGCGGCGATATGCTCGGCGAGCTTCGCGACATCGGGGCCGTCGATCTCGCGCGGCACGCCGACGATGTTTGCGCCGCTCAGCTTGAGCTTGCCGAACAGCGGGTAGTAACCGGGATCGTCGACTAGCACGGTATCGCCGGGGCGCACGAAGTAGCGCAGCACGAGGTCCATCGCCTGGTTCGCGCCGTGCGTGAGCACGATCTGCGCGGGCGGTGCCTCGATCTCGTAGCCGGCGAGCTTCTGCTGCAGCGACTGGCGCAGCGGCAGATATCCGAAGCGGCTGCCGTAACGAAACAGCGACGCGGAACCGGTGCGCACGATGCGCTGCTGATACTGGTTTAGCCGCGTTTCCTCGAGCCATTCGATCGGCGGGAAGCCCTCGCCGAGATTCAGTACGTCGGGCTTCTCGTGAAGCTGTTCGCGCATCAGCCACACGATGTCCATCGCGCGGTCGAGCGAACTCGGCTCGTCGATGTCGGGCGCGGCCGCCGCGCGCCGCGTGACGAAGAACCCGGAGCCGCGGCGCGGCTCGATCAGGCCGTCGGCGGCGAGCATCTCGAATGCGCTGATCACGGTGTTCTTCGAACACCCGGACGCCTCAGCGTATTCCCTGATGGAAGGCAGCTTCGCGCCGGCCGGCAACACGCCTTCCTCGATCTGTCTGGCGAGATTGTCCGCCATGGCGCCAGACAGGCTGGCTCTTGCACGCTGTTTCATCGCGATGTTCCGTCGGACGGGTTCACTGTCATGGGTACGGATGTCTGGCTGTCTGGCCCGTCTGTACCTTTTCAATGGGTACAGCGTGACTATTATTCGGCTATCCGCTGTCCGCCGCAACCGCGGCAGGCAACACCGTCACCCCGAAACAGAACGACATCATGCCCATCGATTCCGCACTGCCGAACTTCCGCTCGCTCACGCCCGAACAACGCCTGTCCCACCTCGCCCGTACCGTCGGGCTCGACGATGCCGAGCACGCGCTGCTCGCCGCCCCCGGCGCGCTGTCGCTCGACACCGCGAACGGCATGATCGAGAACGTGATCGGCACGTTCGAGCTGCCGATGGCGGTCGCCGGCTACTTCCGGATCAACGACCGTGACGTGATCGTGCCGATGGCGGTCGAAGAACCGTCGATCGTTGCGGCCGCATCGTATATGGCGAAGCTGTCCCGCGCGGCCGGCGGCTTCCGCACGTCGAGCAGCGGCCCGCTGATGCGCGCGCAGGTCCAGGTGATCGGCGTCGGCGATCCGTACGGCGCGCGGCTCGCGATCCTGCGGCACGCGGCCGGGCTGATCGCACTCGCGAACAGCCGCGACAAGGTGCTGGTCGGCCTCGGCGGCGGCTGCCGCGACATCGAGGTGCACGTGTTCCCGGATACGCCGCGCGGCGCGATGGTGGTTGCGCATCTGATCGTCGACGTGCGCGATGCGATGGGCGCGAACACGGTCAACACGATGGCCGAAGCCGTCGCGACGCGCATCGAAGCGATCACCGGCGGGCAGGTACGGTTGCGGATACTGTCCAACCTCGCGGATCTCCGGCTGGCACGCGCAGAGGTACGGTACTCGGCCGCGACGCTCGCCACCGACGACTATTCCGGCGAAGCGGTGATCGATCGCGTGATCGACGCCTACGTGTTCGCGGCGACCGATCCGTATCGCGCGGCCACGCACAACAAGGGAATCATGAACGGCATCGATCCGGTGGTGGTCGCGACCGGCAACGACTGGCGCGCGGTGGAGGCCGGCGCACATGCGTATGCGAGCCGCAGTGGCCGCTACACGTCGCTGACTACGTGGGAGAAGGCCGACAACGGCGACCTCGTCGGCACGATCGAGATGCCGATGCCGGTCGGGCTGGTCGGCGGCGCGACGAAGACGCATCCGCTCGCGCGTCTCGCGCTGAAGATCATGAACGTGACGTCCGCGCAGGAACTCGGCGAGATTGCGGTCGCGGTCGGCCTTGCCCAGAATCTTGGGGCGTTGCGCGCGCTCGCGACCGAAGGCATTCAGCGCGGCCACATGGCGCTGCATGCGCGCAACATTGCCGTCGCGGCCGGCGCGACGGGGGCGGACATCGACCGGATCGCGCAACGGATGGTCGCCGCGAAAGACGTGCGCGCGGATTTCGCGCTCGAACTGCTGGCGGCGCGCAGCGACGCCTGATGCGCGACGTTCGCGGGCATGCCGCGTGACGCATGCCGCGCCGGGACAGCCGGCCACATATCAATCAAGGAGGAGACACATGGAACAGACCGGTTCAGGCGCGGTATCGGCGGCGTCGCATCGCGCGCAGCCGTTCATGCAGGCCGATGTAAGCGCCGACACGCTCGTGGAGGTGTGGGGCGACACGGTGGCCACGAAACATCTGGCCTGGTCGGTCCTGCTCGGCATCGCGATCAGCCTCGGCGCGTTCGAGGCCGGCCGTCTCGCGCTCGCCTCGTTCGTGCAGGACGCGGCCATCGCGCGGGCCTATGCGATGTTGATCGGCCTCGGCGGTTGCCTGCTTGCCGGTGCGCTGTGCGCGCGCCTGTTCAAGCCGAAGCGCATGGTGATCGAGCATGCGGCCGACGGCCCCGAGCGTGACGAAGCGCTTCGGCAACTTGCCGAAGCATCGGGCGGGCTCGGGTCGGTGAGCGACCTGTCGCCGAGCGCGCGCGCTGAGATGGAGGAGCTCGGACTGCTCGACCTGTTTGCTTCCTACGAAGCGTCGTCCGCGCGGGCGCGCACGGGAGGCCGCTGATGGACGCGCTTCTGCATGCATTGCCGTCGGCGCTGGCGATGGGCCTGCTCGGCGCGATCGTGTTCTCCGGCATCGGACTGATCTCCGGCACCGACGAAACGACGACGATCGCGCCGCTCACGCTGCTCGTCGCACTGCTCGGCGTGCCGCCCGCCGGGGTGTTCACGTTCTTTCTTGCGGGCGCGGTGGCCAAGCACATCACGCACTCGATCCCGACCGCGCTGCTCGGCATTCCCGGCGACACGATGGCCGCGCCGCTGTTGCAGCAGGCGACGCTGCTGCGCGCGCTCGGCGTGCCGCACATCGCGCTGCGCAAGATGATCTCCGGCGCGATCGTCGCCGCGTTCGTCGCGCTGCCGCTCGCGGTGCTGTTCGCGTCGCTGCTCGCGCCGTTCGGCACGGCGATCGCGAAGGCCGCGCCGTGGGTGTTTCTCGCGGCCGCAGTCGGCATCGCGTATTTCTCCACGGGGCGCTGGGCGGCGGTGCTGCTGCTCGTGCCGTTCGTGATGCTGGTGGTCGGGCTGCAGGCGCTGACCGGTCACTACGGCGTGAAGCTCAGCGTCAGCTATTTCCTCGGGATCGCCATCGGCCCGCTGGTTGCCGACCTGTTCTCGATCCTG
Source organism: Burkholderia sp. WTPI3 (assembly GCF_021483755.1). Classification (NCBI taxonomy): domain Bacteria; kingdom Pseudomonadati; phylum Pseudomonadota; class Betaproteobacteria; order Burkholderiales; family Burkholderiaceae; genus Burkholderia; species Burkholderia sp. WTPI3. Next base: position 118,338 of record NZ_JAGIXF010000011.1, read on the forward strand.
TCGCCGGCCGAGCGGCGGCGCATGCGTCGCGACGGGCCGTCGACGTTCGTGCTCGCACCGGACGTGAAGAGCTGGCGCGGCTACTTCCCGAATCCGCTGAAGGTGCTCGATCGCGAGCAGGTGGGGTGGACGGTCGGGACGGCGGCCGTGTCGAGCGCGACGTTCGTGTTCAGCCCGGTCGCGATGACGGTGCTGATGGGCGAGATCGTCGGCGCGCGCGTGAGGCATGCGTATCAGCGGCTGACGACCGTGATCGCCGCGCGTAACGGCGTGACGGAGGCGACCTACATCGCCGAGGCGCTGATTCCGCTGATCGCGTTCGGGCTGCCGCTGAGCCCGGTGGCCGCAGGCCCGGCCGCGCCGCTCTTCAACGCGCCGCCGCGCTTCACGGTCGACGCGGCAAGCGGGCAGATCCACAACCTGCATACGTTGATGAGCTGGCCCGAGTTCCTCGGCTACGGGCTGCTGTCGATTCTGCTGGCCGCGCTGATCGCGTATCCGCTGGCGATGCATCATGCGCACCGCGCGGCGTCGTTCGTCGCGCGCAAGCTGAGCCACGAAGCGATCATCGCGACCTTCGCGGGGCTGATCGTCGTGATCGGTGTCTGGGAAGGCCAGTTGCTCGGGCTCGCGGTGATCGTCACGGTCGGCCTGTTCGGCGGAATGTTGTCGCGCCTGTTCGCGTTCAACACGGGCGTGCAGTTCATGGGTTACTACGTCGCGGTGCTCAGCGTGCCCGCGATCGTCAAGCTGCTCTGACGCATCGGCGCACGGGGCCGGTATTCCGTTGGATGACACGGCGGCGTGAATCTGGCCGCACGGATCGCGCTGCCGCGTCGCCGACATCACCACGAATAGCCCTGCATGCCGTAATCGGCATCGTATCGGCGCCCCCACCACGGCAGGTAGGCGTTGTTCCCGCCGCGTGCGCGGAACCAGTCCTTCGTCGGATCGATCGGCGTGAGCTTCGACGGCGGCCTGACGACAACCGCGACGGGATGC
>NZ_JAGIXF010000110.1:0-17290 GCF_021483755.1 Burkholderia sp. WTPI3
ATATCGTTCTACATCATACGTATGATCTAGAGGGTAATCATGGTGACCCTACACCGTCAGGTACTGAACCAGATGGGCGAGCAGATCTGCTCGGGCCAACTGGCGCCCGGCGACGTCCTCCCGTCCGAGGACGAACTCGCCGAACAACTACAAGTCAGCCGCATCACCATCCGCGAAACGGTCAAATCGCTGTCCGCGAAAGGGATGCTGCAAGTGCGCCGCCGCTATGGCACGGTCGTGCTGCCGCGCTCGCAATGGCAGTTGTTCGATCCGGACGTGATTACCTGGCGCGCCCGCGCGGGCACGGTCGATGAAGCGCTGATCCAGGACCTGATGGAACTGCGCCTGATCATCGAGCCGAACGCCGCCAGGCTCGCCGCCCGGCGCGCGACCGACGAAGATCGCATCGCGATCCGGCGCGCGTACCGGGCGATGGCGCGCGCGGTCGCGGGCGACGGCGCCTATGTGCCGGCGGATCTCGCGTTTCACGGTGCGATCCTCACTGCTTGCCACAACCAGTTCGTCCAGCAGATGCAGAACGCGCTGTCGTCGATCCTGCAGACCAGCTTCGAGCTCAGTTCGGAGATCGCTGGCGGCCCGGCCCGGTCGCTGCCGATGCACGAAGCGCTGTGCATCGCGATCGAAAACGGCGACGAGGCCGCCGCGGAACAAGCGGTGCTCACGCTCATCCGGCGCGCCGAGCAGGACTTCGAGGATCGCGCCGCGCTTAACCGCACAGCGACCCGCACACGCGCCTGACGCCCCAACGGCAGATCCGGCATTGACTTCATCGCGACCGGCGACGGTCGCGAGGGGCGCACTCGCGCCCGATTTTCGATCATCGAGAGGATACGAGCATGACTTCACTATTCGACCTGAGCGGCCGCACGGCGCTCGTCACCGGTTCGGCGCGCGGTATCGGCTTCGCGCTGGCCGAAGGGCTCGCGACGGCCGGCGCGAGCGTCGTGCTGAACGGAACGCAGCCCGACACGGTGGCTGCCGCGGTCGCTCGACTCACTGCCCAGGGGTTCGACGCGCAAGGCCGCGCGTTCGACGTGACGGACGAGCAGGCCGTCGCCGATGCGTTCCAGCAATGGGACGACGCCGGCGTGCAGATCGACATCGTCGTCAACAACGCGGGCATCCAGTTTCGCAAGCCGCTCGTCGAGCTCGAGCTGGCCGACTGGCAGCGCGTGATCGACACCAACCTGACGAGCGCGTTCATCGTCGCGAGGCAGGCGGCGCGGCGCATGATTGCGCGCGGCACGGGCGGCAAGATCGTCAATATCGGCTCGCTCACGAGCGAAGCCGCGCGCGCGACGGTCGGCGCATACACGGCGGCCAAGGGCGGAATCAAGATGCTGACCCGCGCGATGAGCGCCGAATGGGCGTCGTCGAACATCCAGGCGAACGCGATCGGCCCGGGCTACATCCTGACCGACATGAACAAGCCGCTCGTCGAGAACGCGGCGTTCGATGCCTGGGTCAGGAACAGCAACCCGACGCAACGCTGGGGCAAGCCGGAGGAGCTCGTCGGCACGGCCGTGTACCTCGCGTCGGCGGCGTCGAGCTACGTGAACGGCCAGATCATCTACGTCGACGGCGGCTGGCTGGCCGTCCTTTAAAAGAGCCGCGCGAACGAAACCCGTACCCGAGGCTGCCCGAACCCGATCAGGGCGCCCGCGCGCCACACCTATCCGGAGACATCATGGAAAGCGCCCAACCCGTTGCACCGCAAAGATGGTGGTATCTGATGCCGATCATCTTCATCACCTACAGCCTCGCGTATCTCGATCGCGCCAACTACGGTTTCGCGGCGGCGGCCGGGATCGACAAGGATCTCGGCATCACGCACGGCATGTCGTCGCTGATCGGCTCGCTGTTTTTCCTCGGCTATTGCCTGTTCCAGGTGCCGGGCGCGATCTACGCGCAGCGCAACAGCGTGAAGAAGCTGATCTTCTTCAGCCTGATCCTGTGGGGCCTGTGCGCCGCGGCGACCGGGATGGTCAGCAACATTCCGATGCTGATGGTGCTGCGCTTCATGCTCGGCGTGGTCGAGGCGGCGGTCATGCCGTCGATGCTGATGTATATCAGCCGCTGGTTCACGCGCACCGAACGCTCGCGCGCGAATACGTTCCTGATTCTCGGCAATCCGGTGACCGTGTTGTGGATGTCGGTGGTGTCGGGTTATCTGGTCCACAGCTTCGGATGGCGCGAGATGTTCGTCATCGAAGGCGTGCCGGCGCTTGCATGGGCGGTCGTCTGGTGGTTCACCGTCAAGGACCGTCCGGCCGACGCGCCATGGATGACCGATGCCGAAAAGGCCGAACTCGATGCGCGCCTGAAAGCCGAGCAGGCGCATATCGCACCGGTGCGCGACTACAAGGCTGCTTTCCGTTCGTCGGTAGTACTGAAGTGCTGCGCGATTCATGCGCTGTGGAGCATCGGCGTCTACGGCTTCATCATGTGGCTGCCGTCGATTCTCAAATCAGCGGCGACGATCGACATCGTGTCGGTGGGCTGGCTCGCCGCCGTTCCGTATCTCGCCGCGATCATCCTGATGCTGCTGGCATCGTGGCTGTCGGACAGGACGCGCAACCGCAAGCTGTTCGTCTGGCCGCTGCTGCTGGTGGGGACGATTGCGCTCGTGGGGTCCTATCTGGTCGGCGAGTCGCACTTCTGGCTCTCGTTCACGCTGCTCGTCGTGGCCGGCGCAACGATGTACGCGCCGTACGGGCCGTTCTTCGCGCTCGTGCCGGAACTCGTTCCGAGCAACGTGCTCGGCGGCGCGATCGGCGTCATCAATTCGAGCGGCGCACTCGGTGCATTCCTCGGATCGTGGGTCGTCGGCTATCTGAACGGCGCGACCGGCAGCCCGTCGGTGTCCTACATCTTCATGGCGGTTGCGTTGCTGCTGTCGGTGATCCTGATGATCACGGTGCCGGCACGTTCGGAGCAGCGCCCGGCCGGGGACGCGACCGTCTCGCTGCGCCGGACCTGACACGGCGCCCCATTCGATTCATCGACAGAATTTTGGTAGATCAACCATGACCACCCCGATTACAGATGTAAAGGTCATCCTGACCGCGCCGGAAGGCATCAACCTGATCGTCGTCAAGATCGAGACCGCCCAGCCCGGCTTGTACGGCCTCGGCTGCGCGACGTTCGCGTACCGGCACGTCGCGGTCAAATGCGTGATCGAGGCGTACTTGCGCCCGCTGCTGATCGGACGCGATGCCGAGGCCATCGAGGAACTCTGGCAATTGATGCACCAGAACGCTTACTGGCGCAACGGCCCGATCGAGAACAACGCGATTTCGGGCGTCGACATGGCGCTGTGGGATCTCAAGGGCAAGATGGCGAACATGCCGCTGTATCAGCTGTTCGGCGGCAAGTGCCGCGAAGGCGTGCCGGTCTATCGGCATGCGGATGGCCGCGACCTGAGCGAGCTGTGCGAGAACATCCAGAAGTATCGCGAGCAGGGCATCACGCACATCCGCTGCCAGAGCGGCGGCTACGGCGGCGACGGCTACGGCGCCGCGCCGGCGAGCGCACCGCACGGCGCGGCCGATGGCGTCTATCTCGACAGCCGGAAATACATGCGTGACACGCTGAAGCTGTTCGACGGCATCCGCAGCAAGATCGGCTTCGACGTCGAGCTATGCCACGACGTCCATGAACGCCTGAAGCCGGTCGACGCGATCCGCTTCGCGCGCGAACTCGAACCGTTCGAACTGTTCTTTCTCGAAGACGCGATCGCGCTGGAAGAGGGCGAATGGATCCGCCAGTTGCGCGAGAAGACGAGCACGCCGCTCGCGCAAGGCGAGCTTTTCAACAATCCGTACGAGTGGCGCTTCCTGATCACCGAGCGGCTGATCGACTTCATCCGCGTTCACCTGAGTCAGATCGGCGGCATCACGGCCGGCCGGAAGCTGCAGATCTTCGCCGAGCAGTTCGGCGTGAGAACGGCGTGGCACGGCCCCGGCGACATGTCGCCGCTGGCGCATGCGGCGAACATCCATATCGATCTTGCGTCGCGCAATTTCGGCGTGCAGGAATGGTCGGGCACCGAGCCGCCCAATTTCGTGATCCAGGAATTGAAGGGGCCGAGGGCGGCATTGCTCGACGTATTCCCGGGCCTTCCCGAATTCCGGAACGGCTACGTGTATGCGAACGACAAGCCGGGGCTGGGCGTCGATATCGATGAAGCGGAGGCCGCGAAATATCCGTGCGAAAACACGGTGACGACCTGGACGCAGACGCGGCTGAAGGACGGGACGCTGCAGACGCCGTGACGCAGCATTGCGCGCTGCGGGTTTCGATGCCGCGTCTCGCGCGCAGCGGCCTCCCGATCAGCGCCTTGCCGCGCGCACCGCTTCGAACGGCGGGCTGCCGATCTGCCGCTCCAGTTGCTCGGCACGCCGGTAGATGGACTGCATGAGCAGCGTCGCGTTGCGCGCCGGCGGCGAGAACTTCGAGTAGACGAACGTCGCGATCATTTCCAGGTTCTCGACGAGCGGGCGCACCACGCAATCGGCGCCTTGCGCGGCGAACTCGTCGACGATGGCGAGCCCGAGCCCGCCGCGCACCAGCGCGAGCGCCTGGTCCGCGCGCGTCACCTCGACGACCGACGTGAGCTCGACGTCGGCCTGCTGACACGCGCGCACGATCACCGTGCCGAACGGAATGTCGCGCCGGAACAGGATCATCGGTTCCGCCTCGAGATCGGCAAGCGCGATGCGTGGCCGCGCCGCGAGCGGGTGATCGGCCGGCAGCGCGCACACCATGCGTCCGCGCATGAACGGCACGACGTCGAGATGCTCGTGCTCGATCGGCATCGACGTCACGGCGACGTCGACGGTCTTGCTGAGCACTTCCAGCGGCATTTCGGCCATCAGCGTCGTGTGCCAGTCGACCCGGAGCCCCGGCAGCTTGCGTTTGAGCTCGACGATCGCCGGCGCGAGGATCGTCGTGGCGAGCGACGGGCTGCACGACACGCGCAACAGGCTGGCCGGCCCGAGCGCCAGCGCGCGCGCGAATTCGTCGACGCGCAGCGCCGACTGGTAGACCTGCTCGACCTCGCGAAACAGCGCCTGCGCTTCCGCGGTCGGAATCAGCCGGCCTTTCGTGCGCTCGAACAGACGCAGGCCGAGCGTCGTTTCCGTGTGCGATACGAGCTTGCTGATGGCCGGCTGCGACACGTACAGCATCTTCGCGGCCGCGTTGATCGACCCGGTGAGCATCACCGCGCGAAACACTTCCATTTGCCGCAGCTTGAAACGCATGTCCTTTCCCCGCCGCCGCGCGTCGCGCCCGGGCTATTAACCAAAAGTTATAGGATAGCCGAAACTCGGCATACGACAGCGCGGCGGCAACTCCCTAGTATCTCCATCGAGGAAGGCGCCGGCCGGAACGAGTTCCAGGAACCGGCGTCCCCATGAGACACATGATGGAGACACGATGAACTCGACCCGGACGTCCCAGGCGCCAGCCGCCGCCGCGAGCCAGAGCGCCGCCGCCGTGCGCACGCGCGCGCGCTTCGGCATCCTCGCGCTGCTCGCGATCGGCACGATGATCAACTATCTCGACCGCAGCGTCGCGGGCATCGCGGCACCGGGCATGAGCCACGACCTCGGGCTGACGCCGGCGCTGATGGGCGTGATCTTCTCGGCATTCTCATGGACCTACACGGCGTCGCAGATCCCGGGCGGGTTGTTGCTGGATCGTGTCGGCACGCGCTGGACCTATTTCTTCGCCTTGACGCTGTGGTCGTTCTTCACCGGGCTGCAGGGGCTTGCGACCGGGTTCGTGTCGCTGCTCGTGATGCGTCTGCTGATCGGCGCGGCCGAGGCGCCGTGCTTCCCGACGAACAGCCGCGTCGTGGCGGTCTGGTTTCCGCAGAGCGAGCGGGCGCGCGCGACGGGCGTCTACACGTTCGCCGAATATGTCGGGCTGGCGTTTCTCAGCCCGCTGCTGTTCTGGATCGACCAGCACTACGGATGGCGCGCGCTGTTCGGCATCGTCGGCGCGGTGGGGATCGCGTTCGGCGCCGTCTGGCTGCTGCGCTTTCACGAGCCGCACCAGTCGAAGCGCGCGAACCGTGCCGAACTCGACCATATCGCGAACGGCGGCGGCGTCGTCGACGGCAACCGCGACGTGATGCGCTTTCGCTGGTCCGACGTCGGCGCGCTGCTGCGCCGGCGCTGCATGTTCGGCATCTGCATCGGCCAGTTCGCGTGCAACTCGACCAACGTGTTCTTCCTGACCTGGTTTCCGACCTATCTCGTCACCGAGCGCCACATGCCGTGGCTGAAGGTCGGCATCGTCGCGATGCTGCCGTTCATCGCGGCTTCGGCGGGCACGCTGTCGGGCGGCTGGATCTCCGACGCGATGCTGCGCCGCGGCGTGTCGCTGAACTGGGCGCGCAAGTTGCCGGTGATCTCCGGGTTGCTGCTGGCCTCGACGATCGTGCTCGCGAACTACGTGGATTCGACCGCGGCCGTGATCGCGATTCTGTGCGTCGCGTACTTCGCGCAAGGGATGTCGGCGCTCGCGTGGATGATCGTCTCCGATATTGCGCCGAAGGGCCTGCTCGGTCTGAGCGGCGGCATCTTCAACCTGTTCGCGAACGCGGCCGGCATCGTCACGCCGCTGGTCATCGGGCTGATCGTCAACGCGACTGGCTCGTTCGTGTATGCACTCGCGTTCATTTCGGCCGTCACGCTGGTCGGGGCGCTCTCGTACGTGTTCGTGGTCGGCGACATCAGGCGGATCGAGCTGACCGGCCGCGAATCCTTCCGTATCTGAACTTTCAAAGGACATGTTTTCCATGAGTCACACTCTCGACGGCAAGGTCGCGATCGTCACCGGCGGCGCGCGCGGCATCGGGCTCGGCATCGCCCGGCAGCTCAAGGCGGACGGCGCGCGCGTCGTGGTCTGGGATCTCGACGTCGGCGGTTGCGACGCGTCGCGGCTCGGCTTCGCGCCGGATCACGTCGAAGCGGTGGACGTGTCGTCCTGCGACGCGGTGGCGCGCGCGTTCGACGCGACCGTCGCCGCGCTGGGCCACGTCGACATTCTCGTGAACAACGCGGGTATCAACGGGCCGGTTTCGCCGAGCTGGGAATATCCGGTCGACATGTGGCAGCGCGTGCTGGAGGTCGATCTGAACAGCGTGTTCTACACGTGTCGCGTGGCGGTGCCGCACATGCGCAAGCGCGGCGGCGGGCGGATCCTGAACGTCGCGTCGATCGCGGGCAAGGAGGGCGTGCAGTTCATCTCCGCGTATTCGGCGGCCAAGGCCGGCGTGATCGCGTTCACGAAAGCCGCGGCGAAGGAACTCGCGCACGACAACGTGCTGATCAACTGCATCGCGCCGGCGATGGTCGAGACGGAGCTGTTCCGCGAAATGTCGGACGAGCACATCGTCGCGAGCAAGGCGAAGATCCCGATGGGCCGTTTCCTGCAGATCGACGAGGTCGGCCGCATGGCGAGCTGGGTCGTCAGCCCCGCGTGCAGCTTCACGACGGGCTTCACGTTCGACCTGACGGGCGGGAGGGCCACGTATTGAAACCCGCTGAACAGCGCGCGCGCCCGCTTGCTGCGGCGCATCTGACCGTGCTCGAATACGCGCCCGTGGCGTGGGTGCGGGCCGCGGCAAAGGCAGGGTTTGCCGGGGTCGGGCTGCGCCTGCATCCGGCCATGCCGGGCGGCGTCGCCTATCCGCTCGCCGCCGGCAGCGCCGCGCATCGCGAATTGCGCGACGTGCTGGCCGGTGAAGGCGTCGAGGTCGTCGACGTCGAGTTCATCCCGGTCGTGCCGGATCTCGACGCCGCGTCGTTCCTGCCGTTGTTCGAGTCAGCCGCGGCGCTGGGCGCCCGCTGCGTGACCGTATCGGGCGACGACCCCGACGCCGCGCGCCTTGCCGCGAATCTCGCCGCGCTCGCGGGCTTCGCGAGGCCGTTCGGATTGTCGATCGACCTGGAATTCATGCGCTGGCGCAACGTCGGCACGCTCGCGCAGGCTCGCGCGGCGATCGAGCGTGCGGCGCAGCCGAATCTCGCGGTGGTGATCGACGCGCTCCATCTGTCGCGCTCGGGCGGTACGCCGGACGACGTCGCGCAACTGCCGCGCGAACTGATCGGCTTCGCGCAGCTTTGCGACGCGCGGGCCGAACAGCCGGTCAGCGACGACGACGCGATCGCCGAAGCGCGCACCGCGCGGCTCGCGCCGGGCGACGGCGCGTTACCGCTCGATGCGTTGCTGCGCGCGTTGCCGGCGAATGTGCCGCTGAGCGTCGAGATGCCGATGCCGTCGCTGCCGCCCGACGCACGCGTCGAGCTGGCCTGTCGCGGCGCACGGCGCGTCGTCGAGCGCGCGAGCGTTGCCGCGCCGGCTGGCGCCTGACCGGGAACCGCACGATGACCGTATTCGACGAAGACAAGATCGACTGCCATTGCCACGTGTTCGATCCCGCACGCTTTCCGTATCGCGACGACACGCCGTATCGGCCCGCGCGGCAGGAGATCGGCACGGCGGCCCAGTTCATCCGCGTGATGGACGCGTATCGCGTGCGCCACGCGCTGCTGGTCGGACCGACGAGCGGCTATCGGACCGACAACCGCTGCCTGATCGACGCGCTGCAGGCGTATGAAGGGCGCTTTCGCGGCGTGGCGGTGGTCGACAACGACATCGGCCGCGCCGAACTGGCCGCGCTGCGCCGCGCGGGCGTGGTCGGCGTGGCGTTCAATCCGGCGATGGAGGGCATCGACCTCGTGACCGGCGCGGGCGCGCTGTTCGCGTTGCTCGCGGATCTCGGGATGATCGCGCAGATCCAGGTGGCCGGCGACCAGATGGCGGAACTCGGCCCGTGGCTCGCGCGGCAACCCGCGGCGCTCGTGATCGATCACTGCGGACGGCCGCACAGCGACGGCGGGATCGGTCAGGCCGGTTTCGACGCGTTGCTGCGTCTAGCGGACGGCGGCAACGCGAGCGTCAAGCTGTCGGGCTGGCAGAAATATTCGGGCAGCCCGCATCCGTACGAGGATACCTGGCCGTATGCACGCGCGCTGCTGCGGGCGTTCGGGCCGGAGCACTGCGTGTGGGGCTCGGACTGGCCGTTCCTGCGTGCGCCCGAGCGGCTCGACTATGGCCCGCTGCTGACGCTGTTCGAGGCGATCGTGCCCGACGCGGCGATCCGGCGGCAGATCCAGTGGGACACGCCACGGCGGCTGTTCGGTTTCGACACGCGGCCGCATGGCGCGAGCGCCTGACCGCCGCGCCATCGCCGGGTATCCCCATTAACCTGTTCGTTCGACACATCATGGAAACCATTCAACCTTTGCGTTTCGGCGTGCTCGGCGCCGCCAGGATCGCGCGCACGTTCATCGCCGGTGTCGCGCCTTCGCCGCTCGTCGACGTGATTGCCGTCGCGAGCCGCGACCGGGAAAAGGGCCGGCAGTTCGCGAACGAGCTTGGCGTGCCGCGCTCGCACGATTCGTACGACGCATTGCTCGCCGATACGGATATCGATGCCGTCTACGTACCGCTGCCGAACACGCTGCATGCGGAGTGGGTCATCAAGGCACTCGATGCCGGCAAGCACGTGCTGTGCGAAAAACCCATCGCGGTATCGAAGGCCGAGACGCTCGCGATGTTCGATGCCGCGCGCCGTAACGGCGTGTTCCTGGCCGAGGCGTACCCGTATCGCGCGCAGCCGCAGACGCTCGAATTGCGCCGTCTCCTGGACGAAGGCGCGATCGGGCGCGTGCAGACGGTCTTTGCATGCTTCGGCTTCAAGTTCGGCGACACCGCGAATATCCGGCTCGATCCCGAGCGCGGCGGCGGCGCGTTGCTGGACGCGGGCAGTTACGCGGTGAACATGGTGCGGATGGTGGCCGGCGAGAAGCCGGTGCGCGTCAGCGCCGTGGCGCGCTGGTCGGAAACGAAGGTTGATCTCACCGTGACGGCGAACCTCGAATTCGCGAACGGCGTGCTGGGTCAGATCGCGTGCAGCTTCAACACGGCGTTTCATCGCCAGGCGCTGATCGCGGGGACGGACGGCATCCTGGAGACGACCTTCCTCAACAGTCCGCCGGAAGCCGGGCCGCCGGAGATTCATCTGCGTCGCGGCGTGCCGTCGACGACGCCACGGGAAACCATCGCGCTGCCGGGCGGCAGCGGTTTTCTCGCCGAAACCGAGTGCTTCGTGCGCGCGGTGCGTGCCGGACGCGAGCAGTGGAACGGTAGCACCGAAGCGGAGTCGGTCGATACGATCGCCACGCTCGAGGCGATCGCGCGCAGCATCCGTTCGGGGGCGTGGGAAAGCGTTTAGCGCGGGTTCACGCCAGGTGAGGGGGAAGGGACGCAGGCGAAGCGGGCGACTCGACGCGCGAGAAGATGCGGCGAAGCAGTCGCCCGGCGGGAACGAAATCGCACGCGATTGGCCGGGTTTTGCTGCCTTCGTCGTCTAGAAACGATCGATCATCCCGAACTGGATGCCTCTCACCGGCGCACCCGGCCACGACGGCGCGAGGCCGGTCACGTTCACGCCCTTCAGCGTGAACGATGCCTGAGCGCGGTTACGCAGCCACGCGGCGCTCGCATAGAGCAGGATCCGCTTCGACACGTCGTATTCGCACGCGGCGCTGAACTGGTCGACGTCGTTGTCGCCGCCCGAGCGGTCGCGCAGCCACGTGTAGCCCAGCGACGTGCGAAAACGCGCATTCACCGCGTAGCGCGCCGAAGCCGACACGCCGTCGTTGTGATATCGGGGCGTTCCGCCGTCGCCGTTGAAATACGACAGGAAGCCGGTCACCGGGCCGAATGCGTAGGACACGCCGCCGAGGTTGGCGCGCAGCGCGCCGCTGCCGTGGGTTTGCTGATGCGCGTACGAAACGCGCAGCGGGCCGTCGTGCCACGAGAACGTCTCGATGTGTCCCGCGAGGCCGTTGCCGTCGCCGTCCGTTGCGTCGCGCAACGGCGCCATGATCGTGGTCGAGAAGCCATGGACTTCCGGCGAAAGATACGTGATCGCGTTGCTTTCGTACGGCGTGATTTTCGACAGGTTGTCGAGCCCCGACGCGATCGTGCCGGCGCCGAACGCATCGAGTTGCCCCTTGAACGGGATGTAGATCGGCGAATACTGGCGGCCGACCCGCACCGTGCCGTAGCGCGAACTCACGCCGACCCATGCCTGGCGATTGAACACCGTATTGGCGACGGCCTGGGTGCCGTCCGTCGAGCCGAAGCCGTTCTCGAGGTCGAACAGGATCTTGACGCCGTTGCCGATATCCTCGGCGCCGCGAACGCCGATGCGCGAGCCGCGATACGCGCCGGAATCCATCCGCGCGACGTAGCCCGCGCCCGGATTCGTGAGCTCGATGCTCGTGTCGATCGCACCGTACAGCGTCACGCTGCCTTGCGCGTGGGCCGGCGACGCATGCGCGGCCACGATCGTTGCGGTCGCACCGATACGCACGGCGAAGCGGATGCCGGCGATCGGCCTGCGTGGCCGGCGCACTCGGCGCGTTCGGCCGTTTCCCGACGCGACGTCGTGGCAATCGGGACGGGAGGCGGGACAGGAATGACTCATCGGGAAAGGCGTGAGTGCCGCAGCAGCAGCGGGTGACGTGCCGGATGCGGTGTGGCGCGGCAACTTTCGCCGCGCCACACCGCGCACGGTCCGGTCGAATCGGACGCTTACTTGTTGTCGGGCAGGGCGTAGGCGATCACGTAGTCGCCGCGATCGGGCGACTGGCGCGCACCGCCCGCCGAGATGACGATGTACTGCTTGCCGTCGATCGTGTAGCTCATCGGCGTGCCCTGGCTGCCCACCGGCAAGCGTGCCTTCCACAGCTCCTTGCCCGTCGAGCTGTCGAACGCGCGCAGATAGTAGTCCTGCGTCGCCGCGAAGAACACGAGACCGCCGCCGGTCGCGAGCGACCCGCCGATGGTGGGCATGCCGATCGGTGACGGCATGTGCATCTGCACGCCGTAGAGGCGCGTGTCCTTCACCGTGCCGAGCGGCACCTGCCATGCGATGCTGCGCGTCTTCAGGTCGACCGCGGTGAGGCTGCCGAACGGCGGCTTCTGGCACGGGATCCCGAGCGGCGAGAAGAAGCGATCCTTCAGCACCGAGTACGGCGTGCCGCCGAGCGGCACCGCGCCCATGCCCGCATTCACCGATTCGTTGCCGTCGGACGTGCCGGTGCGGTTCTTCTCCTTCTCCAGATGGACCCAGAGGCCCAGCCGCATGTCGTTCACGTAGATCACGCCGGCGTTCGGATCGTACGAGAGGCCACCCCAGTTCATCCCGCCGAGCGAGCCGGGGAAGCTGAGCGAGCGATCGGTGTCAGGCGCGGTGAATAGGCCGTCGTAGCGCATCCCGCGGAAGATCACGCGGCACATCAGCTGGTCGATCGGCGTGACGCCCCACATGTCCGAATCCTTCAGCACTTCGGCGCCGATCTGCGGCATGCCGACCGACAGCGGCTGCGTCTTCGAATACGGCTCGTTCGGAATCGATGCGGTCTTGACCGGATGTTCGACGACCTTCGTCAGCGGCTTGCCGGTCGCGCGATCGAGCACGAACAGCTGGCCCATCTTGGTGCCGACGATCAGCGCCGGCACGTGCTTGCCGTCTTCCATCGGGAAGTCGATCAACGTCGGCTGCATCGGCACGTCGTAGTCCCACAGGTCGTGATGCACGGTCTGGAAGTGCCACTTCTCCGCACCCGTCGTCGCGTCGAGCGCGAGGATCGACGCGCCGTACTTCTCGTCGAGCGGGGTGCGCTTGACGCCCCACAGGTCGATCGCCGCGTTGCCGACCGGCATGTAGACCGTGTTCGACGTCGCGTCGTAGGTCATCGGCGCCCACACGTTCGGCGTCGAGCGCGTGAAGCGCTTGCCCGGGGCCGGCGCGGCGTGATCGTCCGGGTTGCCCGGATCGAACGCCCACTTCATCTTGCCGGTCATCACGTCGAAGCCGCGGATCACGCCGCCGGGCATGTCGAGCGATACGTTGTCGGCCACGCGGCCGCCCGTGACCACGGTGGTGCCCGCCACCGTCGGCGGCGACGTGAGCTCGTACAGCGGGCTCTTCGCGTTGCCGAGGCCGGCCTTCAGGTCGATGGTGCCGCGATCGCCGAAGTCGTCGCACAGCTTGCCCGTGTCGGCATCGAGCGCGACGAGCTTCGCATCGATCGTGTTCATGAAGATGCGGCGGCGGCACACGGCCGGATCACCGGACGCGGCGATCGGCGACACCGGCGTCGATCCGGCGACGCTCGGCTGTACGAGCGGCTTGTCCGCGTCGAAGTAGGCGAGGCCGCGGCAGCGCACCCAGACCGTCGTCTTGGTCGGGAATGCGTGGCGCCATTTTTCCGTGCCCGTCGCGGCATCCACGGCGATCACGGTGTTGTGCGGCGAGCACAGGAGCAGCGTCTTGCCGACCTGCAGCGGCGTTTCCTGATCTTCCGAGCCGCCGCCGTCCGGGCTGAGCGGCGTGTCGCCGGTGTGGAACGTCCACGCGACCTGCAGATTCTTCACGGTGTCGCGATTGATCTGCGCGGCGCCCGCGAAGCGGTCGCCGCCGGCCGAGTGGCCGTAAGCGGTCCAGTCGTCGGTGCCGGCGTTGCCGGCTGCCGGGAGCGGCGCTTCGGTGCCGAACGTGCCGTGCGGCACGAACATGCCGTAGACGAACGCGCCGTTGCACGCGAGCAGCACGGCGGCGATGCCCCACGCCGCGCCGCGGGCGGGCGCTTTGCCTTCGGCTCGGCGCATCAGCGGCCACGCCGCCGCGAGCAGCATGCCGATCATCGAGAACATGAAGATCCGCGTGTTGAGCGGCCAGAAGTCGAAGCCGACTTCCCACACGGCCCACAGCGCGGTGGCGATCAGCATCGCGAGGTAGATCGCGACCGCACTGGAGCGGCGCCGCGCGAGCTGGACGCCGGTCGCGCACAAGGCGAGTCCGGCCAGCAGGTAATACCAGCTGCCGCCGCGTGCGATGAGCATGCCGCCGCCGATCGCGAAATAGACCCCTAGAAGCACGCAGGCCAGTCCGGCGACGGCAAACCCGATTCGGGCCGCACCGTGAACGGGCTTCGGATGTGATTGGATTGACATGGTTGTCTTCTCTCGGTTTGCGCCGGGCAGGGAGCGAAGGCGAGAAGCGCACGGAACGGGATTGCGGCCATGCATGCACCCCGGAGCGACATGCGGCGTTGCACGCATGCCCTCACAGGCTCCGGAGGCTAACCTTCATTTTGCCGACGTCGAGTTAGTTCTGGAAATTAACCAAATAGTGCATTTTATACTAATCGAGGAATTGCTTCATGTTTTAACTATCTGACGCGAGGACGGTGCCGGCTCGGCAACGCTGCCAATGGCACGCGCCGCCGACCGTTCGCTAGGGCCCCAGCATCAGGTCGCGATGGGCGGACTCGCGGAATTCGCCGGGCGTCATCCCGGTCTGCTTGCGGAAGTAGCGGCTGAAGTACGCGCTGTCGGCGAAGCCCGTCTCGTGCGCGATCTGCTTCACGCTCAGGTTCGAGTAGACGAGGTCGCGCTGCGCTTCGCGAATCACGTGCTCGTTGATGACGGCCGTGGTCGAGATGCCGAGTTCTTCGCGGCACATGCGCGCGAGCTGCGCGGCGGTCACGCCGAGCCGCGCGGCGTAGAACTCCACCGGCTGGTGCTCGCGAAAATGCGTAGCGATCAGTTCGCGAAAGCGTCGCAGCAGCGTGCCACGCCGATCGGTGCCCGTATGCGACGGGGCCGCCGCGAGATCGCTCAACCGCGCGATATGAACGAGCAATGCAACCAGCAGCGCCATCCCCGCCGCGCCGCGGCCGCGGGACGAGCCGCGAAATTCCTGTTCGAGCAGCGTGAACAACGGCATCAGCATCGACCCGCTCGCGTCCGGCCCCTTGACCGGAATCACCGCGGCGCGTTGCAGCACCGGCAGCACGTTGGGTGCGACCACCTTCAGCAGCGCATCGGGCGCCCGTTGCGCGACGGTGATCACGAGGCCGTCGATCTGTGGCGAGAACTCGAACGCATGCACGGTTTGCGCGGGGAGCAGCACGAGGCAGGGCGGCACGAACGGCAGCTTGTCGCTTTCGATCACGACGTGCCCAGTTCCGCTGCGAATGTACAAAATCTGCAATAGCGCATCGTGGCGATGCGCGGCGATATGCCAGTCGTTGGGCCGGCTGCGCTCGTGTATCCATTCGAAGTTGAACGCGTCGTACCAAGGCGGGCGGGCCGATTCGCCGTACAGGTCGTAGTTAGGGATTCTCCTCATGCCGTCTCGCCTCCGGTGTACAAATTGTCCTGCTGCTTGCGGCGTTTGTCCAGTTTTCGCCGGCGTCGCACTTCTATACTTTTCCCAACGGCGCGGCGTGCGCATCACGTATCGAGGCCGAGATCGAACGATCCGTTCGGTATTCAATGGAACATGACACAACTGGATCAGAAGGACAACTAACATGATTTCCGAGGCAAACGATCGTCAACCGAACTGGCTGCAGCTCGACGGCAACGCGTGTGTCGTGACGGGCGCGGCCGGCGGCATCGGCGCGTCGATCGCCCAGGCGTTCGTCGCGGCCGGCGCGCGCGTCGCGTTGCTCGACCTCGATGCGGACAAGACGATCGCACTGGCCGAGCAGTTGCGTGCCGGCGGCGCCGACGTCGTCGCGATCGCGTGCGACATCGGCGATCCGGCCAGCGTCGCCCACGCGGCCGAACGCGTGCAGCGCGACCTCGGCCCCGCGGACGTGCTCGTCAACAACGCGGGCCTGTTGCGTGCCGGCGGCATCGAAACCATCGATCTCGACGCCTGGAACGCGATGCTGAGGGTCAATCTGACGGGTTACATGCTGTGTTCGCAGACGTTCGGACGCGCGATGCTCGCACGCGGCTCGGGCTCGCTGGTGCATGTCGCGTCCATCGCGGCGCGCTACCCGCAGACCCATAGCGGCGCCTACAGCGCCAGCAAGGCGGCCGTTGCGATGCTGGCGCGGCAACTGGCTGCCGAGTGGGGGCCGCGCGGCGTGCGCAGCAATACCGTGTGCCCCGGCATGATCCGCACGCCGTTGTCCGAGTCCTTCTACGCGAACGGCGACATCGAAGCGCGCCGCAGCGCGATGACGGCCAGCCGGCGCATCGGCCGCCCCGACGACATCGCGAACGTCGTCGCGTTTCTCGCGAGCCCGCGCGCGGCGTACGTGAACGGCGCGGAGCTCGTCGTCGACGGGGGCCTTGACGCGATGCTGATGGATCTGGTGCCGCGTCCGGGCTATGAAGCCGGCGCCGCCACGAAGTAATTCAACGACCTGGCTCGTGCCGCGCGAACCGTCGCCAGTCGAGCGACGCCGCGGCGCAGCCCTATCACTGGAGGAGAACGCGATGAGCGACCAGCGGCGTTCGAAGGATCTCACGTGCGACCTGCTCGTGATCGGAGCGGGAGCGGGCGGCCTGTCCACCGCCATCACCGCACGCAAGGCCGGACTCGACGTGATCGTCGTCGAGAAGGAAGGCTGCTTTGGCGGCACGACGGCTTTTTCCGGCGGCGTGCTGTGGATTCCCGGCAACCCCCATGCCGCGGCGAATGGCGTGCACGACACGCGGGAGGCCGCGCGCGCCTATCTGCGCGGCGAAACCGGTGCGTTCCATGACGACGATGCGATCGAGGCGTTTCTCGAGCACGGTCCGCGGATGCTCGAATTCTTCGAGTGCGAAACGGAAGTGAAATTCGTGCCGACGCTCTATCCCGACTATCACCCGGACCAGCCGGGCGGCGTCGACATTGGCCGCTCGGTGGTGGCCGCCCCTTACGACGCGCGCCGGCTCGGGCGCGATCTCGAGCGTCTGCGTCCGCCGCTGAAGACCATCACGTTCATTGGAATGATGTTCAATTCGTCCAACGCGGATCTCAAGCATTTCTTCAATGCGACGCGGTCGCTGAAATCGGCGTGGTACGTGACGAAGCGGCTGGTTTCGCACCTGAAGGATCTCGCGCTGTATCGGCGCGGCGTGCAGATCACGAGCGGCAACGCGCTCGCGGCGCGGCTCGCGAAGTCGGCACTGGATCTCGGCATTCCGGTTCTCACGCATACCGCGGCGCGCGAGCTCGTCGTGAACGACGGGCGCGTCGTCGGCGCGGCAGTCGAAAGCGACGGCGCCAGGTATCGCATCACGGCGCGGCGCGCGGTGATGCTGGCCAGCGGCGGCTTCTCGCACGACGTCGCGCGCATCGCGCGTGCGTATCCGCATGTTGCACGCGGCG
>NZ_JAGIXF010000111.1:0-16871 GCF_021483755.1 Burkholderia sp. WTPI3
CCGAGGATTTCATCCACGCGGGCTACCCGGTCGATGCGCAGGCGATCCTGCTGTGCGAACTCGACGGCAGCGCGAGCGATGTCGAAGAGGACGCCGAACGCGTCGCCGCGCTGCTGCGCGAGGCCGGCGCCTCGGAGATCCGCGTCGCGCGCGACGAAGCCGAGCGCCAGCGTTTCTGGGCCGGCCGCAAGAACGCGTTCCCGGCGGTCGGCCGCATGTCGCCCGACTACTACTGCATGGACGGCACGATTCCGCGCCGCGAACTGCCGCGCGTGCTCGAAGGCATCGCCGCGCTGTCGGCCGAATACGCACTGCCGGTCGCGAACGTGTTCCACGCGGGCGACGGCAACATGCACCCGTTGATCCTGTTCGATGCGAACCGTCCCGGCGAGCTCGACCGCGCGGAAGCGCTCGGCGGCAAGATCCTCGAGCTGTGCGTCGCGGTGGGCGGCAGCATCACCGGCGAACACGGCGTCGGGCGCGAGAAGATCAACCAGATGTGCGTGCAGTTCAACGCCGACGAAATCACGTTCTTCCACGCGGTGAAGGCCGCGTTCGATCCACAGGGCCTGCTCAATCCCGGCAAGAACATCCCGACGCTGCATCGCTGTGCCGAATTCGGTGCGATGCACGTCCATCACGGCAAGCTGCCGTTTCCCGAACTGGAGCGCTTCTGATGCGACGCGACATCGAATCGATCGACGACAGCGCGGCACTCGTCGCACAGGTCGACGCCGCCATCCACGATCGCCAGCCGCTGCACATTCGCGGCGCCGGCACGAAGGCCTTCGTCGGCCGCGCCGTCGAAGGCCGCGCGCTCGACATGCGCACGCACCGCGGCATCGTCGCGTACGACCCGACCGAACTCGTCATCACCGCGCGCGCGGGCACGCCGCTCGCCGAACTCGAAGCGATGCTCGACACGGCCGGCCAGATGCTGCCGTGCGAGCCGCCGTCGTTCGGCGGCGCGGCGACGGTCGGCGGGATGTTCGCGGCCGGGCTGTCGGGGCCGCGCCGCCCGTGGGCGGGCGCGGTGCGCGATTTCGTGCTCGGTTGCCGCGTAATCACCGGCCACGCAAAGCACCTGCGCTTCGGCGGCGAGGTGATGAAGAACGTCGCGGGCTACGACGTGTCGCGGCTGCTCGCCGGCAGTTTCGGTTGTCTCGGCGTCGTGACCGAGGTGTCGCTGAAGGTGCTGCCGAAACCCCGCTCGACCGGCGATCTCGCGTTACCGGTCACGGCGGCCGAAGCCGTGCAACGCGTCGCCGGATGGCGGCGCACCGGGCTGCCGCTGGCCGGCGCCTGCCACGCGGACGGCGTGCTGCGCGTGCGGATCGAAGGCGGCGAGGGCTCGGTGAAGGCCGCGCGCGACACGATCGGCGGCGAGCGGATGGACGATCGCGACGACGGGTTCTGGGCGCGGCTGCGCGAGCTGTCGCTGCCGTTCTTCGACGATCCGCGCCCGCTGTGGCGCGTGTCGGTACCTGCCGCCGCGCCACTCGACGCACTGCCCGGCGCGCTGCTGGTCGACTGGGGCGGCGCGCAGCGCTGGCTGAAGAGCGATGCCGCGCCGGCCGAGGTGCAGCGGTTCGCCGCGCAGTGGGGCGGCCACGCGACCTGCTTCACGCCGGGCGTCACACCCGAGCCGTTCCAGCCGCTGCCGGCCGCGCTGTTGCGCGTGCATCGGCAGTTGAAGACCCGGCTCGACCCGCATGCGATCTTCAATCCCGGCCGCCTGTACGCGGACGTCTGACGCCACCCGATTCCGAACCGCCGATGCAAACCAATCTCAGCGAAGCAAGCAAGGCCCTCGACCGGGCCGACGAAGCGGAAGCGATCCTGCGCGCATGCGTGCACTGCGGCTTCTGCAATGCGACCTGCCCGACCTACCAGGTGCTCGGCAACGAGCTCGACGGGCCGCGCGGACGCATCTACCTGATCAAGCAGATGCTCGAAGGCGAGCCGTGCGGCGAACGCACGCAGCAGCATCTCGACCGCTGCCTGACCTGCCGCAACTGCGAAACGACGTGCCCGTCCGGCGTGCGCTATCACACGCTGCTCGACATCGGCCGCGCGGAAGCGGAAAAGCGCGCACGCCGCCCTGCGCGCGAGCGCCTGCTGCGCGCGGGCCTGCGCCACGTCGTGCCGAGGCCGGCCACCTTCGCCGCGCTGCTGAAGGCCGGCCGCGCGCTGCGCCCGCTGCTGCCGGGCACGCTGCAGGACAAGATCCCGGCCGCCGCTCCCGCCGCCACGCCACGCCCGCCGGTGCGTCATGCGCGGCGCGTGCTGATGCTGGAAGGCTGCGTGCAGCCTTCGCTGTCGCCGAACACCAACGCGGCCGCCGCGCGCGTGCTCGACCGGCTCGGCATCAGCGTCACGCCGGCGCGCGAAGCCGGTTGCTGCGGCGCGACCGAATATCACCTGAACGCCCAGGACGCCGGCCTTGCCCGCGCACGCCGCAACATCGACGCGTGGTGGCCCGCGATCGAGGCGGGCGCGGAAGCGATCGTGCTGACGGCGAGCGGCTGCGGCGCGTTCGTGAAGGAATACGGCGACTTGCTGCGCGCCGACCCCGTCTATGCGGACAAGGCGCGGCGCGTCAGCGCGCTCGCACGCGACCTTGCGGAAGTGATCGCGGCAGAACCGCTCGATGCGCTGGCCGACGCCGCGCCGCGCCGCGTCGCGGTGCATTGCCCGTGCACGCTGCAGCACGCGCAGCGGCTCGGCGGCGCGGTGGAGCGCATCCTGACGCGGCTCGGCTTCGATCTGACGCATGTCGCCGACGGCCATCTGTGCTGCGGCTCGGCCGGCACCTATTCGCTCACGCAACCCGAACTCGCGACGAAACTGCGCGACAACAAGCTCGACGCGCTCGAAGCCGCACGGCCGGACCTGATTGTCACGGCCAATATCGGCTGCCAGACTCACCTGAACGGCGCGGGCCGCACGTCCGTGCGCCACTGGATCGAGCTCGTCGACAACCGACTCGTCAACTGACCGCTGATTCCGGAGGACTTCCATGAAAACGAAACCCGAACTCGAACTCGCCGACGTCGAACGCATGCTCGCGGCGGCCCGCGCGGAGGCCGAGCGCCACGGCTGGGCCGTGTCGATCGCCATCGTCGACGACGGCGGCCACCTGCTCGCGTTCGCGCGCCTGGACGGCGCATCGGCCGCCAGCACGTACATCGCGCAGGACAAGGCCCGCGCGGCGGCGCTCGGCCGTCGCGAGACGAAGGCGTATGAGGATATGATCAACGGTGGCCGCACGGCGTTTCTGAGCGTGCCGCTGACGGGGTTGCTCGAAGGCGGCGTGCCGGTCACGGTGGACGGCCGCATTGCGGGCGCGATCGGTGTGTCTGGCGTAAAGTCCGAGCAGGACGCGCAGATCGCCCGCGCCGGCACACAAAGCGTCGCGGGATAACCAGCCAGGCCACGCGCGCATTTTTCCCCGGGAGGAATCACGATGATCGACCAAGCAGGGCTGCAAGTCGCGCCAGCGCTCAGCCAGTTCATTGAAAACGAAGTGCTGCCGGGCACCGGCATCGACAAAGCCGCGTTCTGGAGCGGCTTTTCGGCCCTGGTGCACGACCTGGCGCCGCGCAACCGCGAACTGCTCGCGGAACGCGACCGCCTGCAACAGGAACTCGACGCGTGGCATCGCGCGCACCCCGGCCCGGTGCGCGACCATGCCGCGTATCGCGCGTTCCTCGAAAAGATCGGCTACCTCGTGCCGGCCCCGTCGAACGTCGCGGCAGCCACCGCGAACGTCGACAGCGAGATCGCCACGCAAGCCGGCCCGCAACTCGTCGTGCCGCTGTCGAACGCGCGCTATGCGCTGAACGCCGCGAACGCCCGCTGGGGCAGCCTGTACGACGCGCTGTACGGCACCGATGCGCTGCCCGAAGACGGCGGCGCCGAACGCACGTCGGCCTACAACCCGACGCGCGGCCAGCGCGTGATCGACTACGCGCGCAACGTGCTCGACAACGCGGCGCCGCTCGCGAGCGGCTCGCACCGCGACGCGCTGCGCTACCGCGTGCAGGACGGCCAGCTCGCCGTCGAAACGGGCAAGGGCGTCACGCACCTTGCTCAGCCGGCGCAGTTCGTCGGCTACCAGGGCGCGGCCGATGCGCCGTCCGCGATCCTGCTGAAGCACAATGGCCTGCACCTCGAGATCCAGATCGACGCATCGACCCCCATCGGTCGCGCCGATCTCGCGAACGTGAAGGACGTCGTGCTCGAAGCCGCGGTCAGCACGATCATCGACTGCGAGGATTCCGTCGCGGCCGTCGACGCCGACGACAAGGTCCAGCTCTACCGCAACTGGCTCGGGCTGATGCAGGGCACGCTCGTCGAGGAAGTCGCGAAGGGCGGCAAGACCTTCACGCGCCGCCTGAATGCCGATCGCGAATACACGACGCCGGCCGGCGGCAAACTGTCGCTGCACGGCCGCTCGCTGCTGTTCGTGCGCAACGTCGGCCACCTGATGACGATCGGCGCGGTGCTCGACCGCGACGGCAACGAGATTCCGGAAGGGATCCTCGACGGCGTCGTCACCACGCTGTGCGCGCTACATGACCTGAAGGCCAAGCGCAACTCGCGCACCGGCTCGATCTACATCGTGAAGCCGAAGATGCACGGCCCGGCCGAAGTCGCGTTCGCCGACACGCTGTTCGCGCGCATCGAGGATCTCTACGGCCTGCCGCGCAACACGCTGAAGATGGGCATCATGGACGAGGAGCGCCGCACCAGCGTGAACCTCGCCGCGTGTATCGCCGCGGCCGCCGCGCGTGTCGCGTTCATCAACACCGGCTTCCTCGACCGCACCGGCGACGAGATGCACACCGCGATGGAAGCGGGCCCGATGATCCGCAAGGGCGACATGAAGTCGTCGGCGTGGATCCAGTCGTACGAGCGCAACAACGTGCTGGCAGGCCTGTCGGCCGGCCTGCGCGGCCGCGCGCAGATCGGCAAGGGCATGTGGGCGATGCCGGACCTGATGCACGCGATGCTCGAGCAGAAGATCGCGCATCCGCGCGCCGGCGCGAACACCGCGTGGGTGCCGTCGCCGACCGCCGCGACGCTGCATGCGCTGCACTACCACCTGGTCGACGTGCAGGCCGTCCAGCAGGAACTCGAGAAGACGCCGTACTCGAGCGAGCGCGACGCGCTGCTCGAAGGGCTGCTGACCGTGCCGGTCGTCGAGCGCGCCGCATGGAGCGAAAGCGAGATCCTGAGCGAGGTCGAGAACAACGCGCAGGGCATCCTCGGCTACGTCGTGCGCTGGGTCGAACAGGGCGTCGGCTGCTCGAAGGTACCCGACATCCATGACGTCGGCCTGATGGAAGACCGCGCGACGCTGCGCATCTCCAGCCAGCACATCGCGAACTGGCTGCGTCATGGCGTGATCACCGAGGCATTCGTGCTCGACGTGTTCAAGCGGATGGCGCGCGTCGTCGACCAGCAGAACGCGGGCGATCCGAACTATCGCCCGATGGCGCCCGGCTACGACCAGTCGACCGCGTTCAAGGCCGCGTGCGCGCTGGCGCTGCAGGGCACGTCGCAGCCGAGCGGCTATACCGAGCCGCTGCTGCATCGGTTCCGGCTCGCGTTCAAGGCGCAACAGCACGGCGGTTAAGCCCGTGCATGCGGGATTTCCCGCATGCGGGTTTCACGAAACGGGCGGCCGTCACGGCCGCCCGTTTTTCATATCCGGCTCATGCAATCGCTGAAACGGATAATCGGTACGTATCGCACGACTTCGCCGTCCGGGTTCATCAGGGTTAAAACGTGAAAATCGGCCGGCGGGCCGCGCGCACCACGCCCGCAATGGCACCGGCCCTTGCGCTGCAACGCTTCGCGGGTTATCCGCAAGTATCGGACCGCGTGATAATTTGATCCGGATCAACGAGTCGCAACATTTTCCGCGCGCGCGAATACGCGCGCTATACTCGGACCAATTCGCGCCGCCCGGTTTCGTCGTATCGTCGAATCGCGGCAGATGCAGCCGATGAATAGGTGATTGAATGGTTTATCCAGCCCGCAATTACCGATAATCCGCGCGCGCTTTCCCGGTCGGTCGGACGAAATCCGCACGAAGCGCCGCGTACAGGATCGCCGCCAGCGAATCATACGAACAATCGCATTGGCCCGCCGCCCGGCGACGATGCCCCTCGATCCACGGACCATGGCAGAAACCGACTACGCAATGCCCGGCGAATCCGGCCTGTCGGGCCGTACCGCCGCTCGGCTACGCCGGCTCCTGCTGCCGCACCTGATCTTCTATTCCGGATTGCTGATCGCGCTGCTGCTCCTGCTGCTGTGCGGTATCGTGCTGTACGAGGGCCGCATCGACGCACTCGACCGCGCGCGCACCACGCAGCAGAACATCGCGCTGATGGCGTCCTGGGACATCGAGCGCAACATCGAGCTCTATTCGCTGTCGCTGGACGCGGTCGTCGAAGGCGAGAACGACCCCGAGGTCGTGCGCCTGCCGATGGCGATGCGCCGCCAGGTTCTGTTCGACCGAGCGACGACGGCCAAATATCTCGGCGGCATCTATGTGCTGAATGCGCAGGGCGACATCTCGGTCGACGGCAAGAGCAACGTGCCGCGCAAGGCCAACTTCGCCAACGAGCCGTACTTCGCCGTGCATCGCGACCACCCGGACGTCGGCCTGTACGTCAGCGATCCGTATCATTCGCGGCTGCGCGGCGGCTCGCCGAGCATCGCGCTCAGCCGCCGGATCACGCGGCCCGACGGGTCGTTCGGCGGCGTCGCCGTCATGTCGATCCGGCTCGAATATTTCCAGAACCTGTTCTCGCGCCTGACGCTCGGCGATCGCGGCTCCGTCGCGCTGATCAATACGGACGGCCTGATGCTGGCGCGCCAGCCGTACGATCCGACGATCGTCGGCCGCGACATCAAGCGCGCCAGCACGTTCCGGCATTTCATGACCGCCAGCGAGGGCAGTTTCCTCGACACCGCATCGATCGACGGCGTGCAGCGCATGTACGTGTTCCGGCACCTCGATCACCTGCCGCTGATCATCATGGTCGCGCGCTCGGAAGCCGACATCTTCGCCGCATGGTACGACCGCGCCATCCCGATCGGCTCCGCGATGGCCGTGCTCGCGCTCGGCTTCGTCGGCCTGTCGCTGCTGCTCGACGTGCAGTTGCGCAAGCGTCACCGCGCGGAAACCGAGCTGCAGGCGCTCGCGCGCACCGACGGCCTGACCGGGCTCGACAACCGCCGGATGCTCGATGTCACGCTCGCGCGCGAATGGCGCCGCGCCGCGCGCTCGCAGCACGCGCTGTCGCTGCTGTTCGTCGACGTCGATCACTTCAAGCGCTACAACGATACGCAGGGCCACCAGGCCGGCGACGACGCGCTGTCGGCGGTCGGCCGCTGCATCGCCGGATGCCTGCGCCGGCCGGCCGACTATGCGGCCCGCTACGGCGGCGAGGAGTTCGTCGTGGTGCTGCCCGACGTCGACACGAACGGCGCCGTGTCGATCGCCGAGACGATCCGCACGGGCATTCTCGATCTCGGCATCCGGCACGATGCGGATACGTCCGGCCGCCTGACCGCGAGCATCGGGGTGACGACCTGCTATCCGGAACGCGACGACAGCATCCAGGCCGCGCTGAAGCTCGCCGACGACGCGCTGTACCGCGCGAAGGAGCGCGGACGCAATCGGATCGTCGTGCAGAACGCCGCGAGCGCCGAACCCGAGTCGCGCCGGGCCTGAGCGCCGGGCCTGAGCGCGGATCGATCTGCCACGGGCCGCAGCCGTCCGCCCGCGAAATCGCCGACAATGTCGGCTCGCCGCGCCGTTCGCGCGGCGCCCGCCCGCCGGATCGCGCCCGCCACACCACCCATGAGACTCAAGGCAAAGATCTTCCTTCTGGCCATCGTGCCGTTCCTGCTCGCGATCGCCGGCATCGGTTTCGGCGTGCGCCAGCAGGCGACGTCGCTCGCGCGCACGCAGCACGCGACGATTCAGGCCGCGTACCTGTCGAGCAAGGAAGTCGAGCTCAAGCACTACGTCGAACTCGCGACCAGCGCGATCATGCCGCTCTACGCCGCGAGCGGCCGCAACGCGCGCGACGACGGGATGCTGCGCACGCAGGCGCTCGCGATGCTGCAGAAGATGGATTTCGGCCCCGACGGCTATTTCTTCGTGTACGACCTGCACGGCAATTCGCTGATGCATCCGCGCGAGCCCGAGCGCGTCGGTCACAACTTCTGGTCGATGCGCGATCCGCACGGCGCGCTGACGATCCAGCAACTGATCGGCGCCGCCTCGCACGGCGGCGGCTTCGTACGCTACACGTGGCAGCGGCCGTCCACGGGCAGGGCCGCGCCGAAGCTCGGCTATGTCGTCGCGCTCGAACGCTGGGGCTGGATGATCGGCACCGGCATCTATCTCGACGACGTCGACACCGCGCTGCAGCGCATCGACGCGCGCGCGTCCGCGAACATCGAGCGCACGATGAGCTGGCTCACCGCGATCGCGCTGACCGGCGCCGCGGCGATCGCGGTGTGCGCGCTGGTGCTCAACGTCAGCGAGTCGCGCAGCGCCGATGCGAAGCTCAAGCAGCTCGCGCAGCGCGTCGTCGAGTCGCAGGAGCAGGAGCGCGAGCGGCTCTCGCGCGAGCTGCATGACGGGATCAGCCAGATGATGGTGTCCGCTAAGCTGATGCTCGAGTCCGCGCTCGCGCGCTTCGAGCGCGGCGCGACGCGCATGCCCGAAGCCGAGCAGGCGCTCGCGTCGGGCGTCGGGCGGCTCGGCGACACGCTGCGCGAAGTGCGGCGCATCTCGCATGCGCTGCGTCCGGCGATGCTCGACGATCTCGGTCTCGCCGCCGCGCTCGAACAGCTCGTGCGCGAGCTCGGCGCCGAAAGCGGCATCGATATCGGCTATACGCAGGTTGCGCACAGCGGCGCGCGGCCGTTGCCTGCCGCCGTCAACACGGCGCTGTTCCGGATCGCGCAGGAAGCGCTCAGCAATATCGTGCATCATGCGCAGGCGTCGCGCGCGGCCGTCACGCTCGACGTCGGCGCGCAGTCCGTCACGCTGACCATCGCCGACAACGGCTGCGGCTTCGACGCCGAACGGTCGCAGACCGATGCGCGCCGCGGCATCGGCCTGCGCAACATGCGCGAGCGCCTCGATGCGCTCGGCGGCATGCTGACGATCACGTCGCAGGTCGGCCACACCGTCGTGGCCGCGCGCGTGCCGCTGCGCGCCGCCTGACGACGCGCCCCATCACCGGAGACCTTTGCCCATGAGCGCCCCCGACACCGCCCGGCCCGCCGCCCGCCTGCTGCTCGTCGACGACCACCCGCTGGTGCGCGACGGCTTGCGGATGCGACTCGAAGCGGCCGATCTGTCCGTGGTCGGCGAGGCCGGCAACGCCGACGAAGCGCTCGCGCTCGCCGCGTCGCTCGAACCCGATCTCACGCTGATGGACGTCGGGATGAACGGCATGAACGGCATCACGCTCGCCGGCGTGTTTCACGAGCGCTTTCCCGGAATTCGCGTGCTGATGCTGTCGATGCACGACAACATCGAATACGTGACGCAGGCCGTGCGCGCCGGCGCGAGCGGTTACCTGCTGAAGGATTCGCCCGCGGGCGAGATCGTGCGCGCGATCGGCGCGGTGCTGGCCGGGCAGACGTTCTTCAGCGAAGGGCTCGCCGCGCGGATGATCCAGGCGAGCGCGGCCGCGTCACCGCTCGACCGGCTGACGCCGCGTGAACGCGACATCCTCGACGCGCTGGCCGAGGGCTTGTCGAGCAAGCAGATCGCGCAGCAAACGGGGCTGTCGGTGCGCACGGTCGAGACGCACCGGCTCAACCTGAAGCGCAAGCTCGAGATCGAAGGGCAGGCGGAACTGATCAAGTTCGCGGTCGAGCATCGGCGGCGGTAGGGCGGTACGGCAGCATCATTCCGGCCGCGAAGCCGCCACGCGCGATGCCTGCCCGTGCGCCGGCCGCTTCCGTTTTTCACGCCGCAGCACCAGCATCACCGCAATCGCAATGCTGAGGACCCCGGAACATCCGGTTGCGACCGAGAACCCGTGCGACATCGCGTCCCGATATGCGCCAAGCATTTCCGTCCGCCCCGCCGCAAACACATGCTCCGTCACCGCCTGCCGCGCCAGCGTACCGGCTTCGGCATGACCGGCCGCCTGCATCGCCGCCGTCATCCTGTGCACCGCGCCGACGCTCATCAGGCTGCCGAGCACCGCAATCCCCATGCTCATCCCGGTCTGCCGCAGCGCGTTCATCGTCGCCGAAGCCATGCCCGCGCGTTCGGCCGGTGCAAGATCCATCACGGTCATCCCCGTTGCCGGCACCGCGAGCCCCATGCCGATGCCCAGCAGCGCCAGCGCGAAGCCGACCGGCACGTAAGGCGTGCCCGTACCCAACCCGGCCATCGCCACGAGCACGATTCCGGTCAACCCATATCCGGCTGCCATCAGCCGATGCAGCGGCACGCGCGCCGCGATACGCCCGAACAGCATCGACGTGATCGCCGTCATCACGAACTGCGGCATCAGTTGCCAGCCGGCTTCGGCCGGCCCGCGCCCCTGCGCCTGCTGCAGGAACAGCGACAGAAAAAACAGGCTGCTGTACCCGGAAAAGCCGAGCACGAACGATGCGAGATTGGCCCGCACCAGCCGCCGGTCGCGAAACAGCCACATGGGCAACAGCGGCCGCGCAACACGCATTTCGATGCGAACGAACGCGACGAGCGCCAGCGCCGCGCCCGCGAGCGGCGCGAGCACCTTCGTGTGCGACACGCCGGCCTCGCCGATGCCGATCAGCCCGTAGGTCAGCAGGCCGAGCCAGATCACGCTCAGCGCCTGTCCGAGCGGATCGAATGCCGCATGCTCGGGATGCCTGCGCTCCGGGATGCCCCACGCGCCGAGCAGCACCGCGCCGATGCCGATCGGCACGTTGACGAGGAAGATGTTCTGCCAGCCGCCGTGCTCGACCAGCAGGCCGCCCAGCAGCGGCCCGAGAATCAGCGCGAGCGCGCTGAACGCGGACCAACCGCCGATCACGCGAGCCCGCTCGCGTGCGTCCGGAAATGCACGCGTGAGGATAGGCATCGCGCCGGGAATCAGCAGCGCACCCGCGATCCCCTGGATCGCCCGCCCGACGAGCAGCGGTTCGAGCCGGCTCGCACACGCACAAACCACCGACCCCGCCGTGAACAGGACCACGCTGCCGAGCCACACGCGCTTGTGCCCGTAGCGGTCGCCGAGCGGCCCCGCGGACAGCATGAACGCCGATAGCGCCAGCGCATACGCGTTCACGACCCACTGGAGGCCGCCGATGTCGGTGTCGAGCGCGGTCTGCAGCGTCGGCAGCGCAACGTTGACGATGCTGACGTCGAGCGTGGCAAGAAACGTCCCCAGGCAAGCAGCCAGGACAAGGGCGGCGCGGCGAGAGCGAGGCATGGCGGTCTGCCCGCAATGGGCACAATGATGAGAATGGTTCTCATCTTATATTCCGACTGACCGTCGGTCAATGGATTGAATTGGCTGCGCCCGAGTCGCTGCCCTAAACTGCGGGCTTTGCATGAACGGGCGTTGAGCCACGCGATGACGGACAGGACCAGCACCACGACGACAAAAGACGATGCCCCGGCGGGCAAGACGCCGCGCACGAAGCCGGCGGAAGTCCGCCTCGAGGAGTTGATGGCCGCGGCCGAAACGCTGTTCCTCGCGCAAGGCGTCGACGCGACGACCATCAGCGAGATCGTCGAGCATGCGCAGGTCGCGAAAGGGACGTTCTATCACTACTTCGAATCGAAGTCCGACATGCTGGCCGCGCTCGCGCAGCGCTATACGGCATCGTTCCTCGAGCGGCTGCGGCAAGCGGTGGACGCGTGCGCGGAAGGCGACTGGCTCGGTCGTCTGCGCGCGTGGATCCGCACCAATATCGAGACGTACGCGGCGACCTACCGCATCCACGACATCGTCTACGCGAACCATCACCATCACGATCGCACGAATGCCGACCGGAACGCGATCGTCGAACAGTTGCGCGCGATTCTCGAAGGCGGCGCACAGGCCGGCGCATGGCGGCTCGCGCATCCGACGGTCACCGCGCTGCTGATCTACGCGGGCGTGCACGGTGCGACCGATCACATCATCGCGGCGCCGGACACCAATCGCGCAACGTTCGTCGAAGCCGTCGTCGCGGACTGCCTGCGAATGCTCGGCATCGACGCATAGCGCGCGGCACGGCCGACGGGCCGCGAGCCCGCAACGAAAAAGGGCGCCCCGGGGCGCCCTTCGTGCATGAACCACGGACCGCTCGACGGCGCTCAGTTCGTCCGCGAGTTGTGCTTCTGCAGAAACGCGATCAGCCCGTCGATGCCGCCCGACGCGAGCTGGCTCTTGAACTGGCCCTGGTAGACCTGGATCAGCCACGCACCCGACATGTCGATGTCGTAGATCTTCCAGTCGTTGCCGACCTTGCCGAGCCGGTAGCCGACCGACTGGCTGTCGCCCGGCGTCGCCACCGTCGACTGCACCAGCGCATCGGCGCCCGATGCGCCGCCTGCCTTGAAGGAGAACTTCGCGTCCTGGCTGCCGAGCTGCGCGAGCGACGCGGCATAGGTGCGCGTCATCAGCAGCTTGAACTGCTTGTACAGCTCCTGCTGCTGTTGCGGCGTCGCCTGTTTCCATGCGTCGCCCACCGCGATGCGGGTCGTGCGCTCGAAATTGGTCGCCGGCAGGAAGCGCTGCTCGACGACTTGCGTGACCTTCGCCATGTCGCCGCCGCGCGCGGACGGATCGGCCTTCATCGCGTTGACGGTGCCTTCGACCGCATTGCGGACGACGTCGACCGGCGCGCTCTGCGCGAGAGCGGAAACCGACACAGCGGCCGCCGCGACAAAAGCAAACAGATGACGTTTCATACGGATATCGCACTCGATGAGAAAAAACGGCCGGCGGATTGCAGCGATTGCATCGGCCGGTGGGTCGAAGTATAGCGGCCCCGCCGCCGGCCTGCCGTGCAGTGACCGACTGTTACCTTTGAGCCCCTTTTGTCACAGGGCCCGCCGCAACGCGATCCCGGCCGATTATGTAAATATCCCCATATGAATCGCCGGCCCGTCCGCACCGATTCCTGCGCCGCGGAGCAAATATCCTTCCCGCCCCATCACGCTCCAACGTCGCGACCGACGTCACGTTGCGCCGGTATACTCGTTCCTTTGTCCTTCCCAGCCCCACCGCACCGCCACATGGTGACCTCTCTCATCGTCCGACTCGTTGCATGGTCGGTACGTCGGCCCGTCTGGGTCGTCGTGCTGTCGTTCATCATCGCCGCCTTCAGCGGCGTCTATGTCGCGCAGCACTTCAAGATCAATACCGACATCAGCAAGCTCGTCGATGCCGAGCCGCAATGGGCCGCGCTCGGCCAGGCCGTCGACAAGGCGTTCCCGCAACGCAACGGCACGATCCTCGCGGTAGTCGAGGCGCCCGCGCCCGAGTTCGCGACGGCCGCCGCGCACGCACTCACCGACGCACTGCAGAAGCAGGCCGATGCCGGCCGCATCGGTCAGGTCGCCGAACCGGGCGGCGGCCCGTTCTTCGAGCACAACGGGCTGCTGTTCCTGTCGCAGCAGGACGTCTCGGATACGACGTCGCAGCTCGCGAGCGCGCGTCCGCTCGTCAACGAACTCGCGAAGAACCCGAGCCTGACCGGCCTGGCGACCACGCTGTCCACCACGCTCGGCCAGCCGCTGCTGACCGGCCAGGTGAAGCTGCCGGCGATGGCCAGGCTGCTCGCGCGCAGCGCGGCCACGGTCGATGACGTGCTGGCCGGCAAGCCGGCCGCGTTCTCGTGGCGCGCGCTGGTCGACAGCGATGCCGCGCGGCAACCGGCGCGCGCATTCGTCACCGTGCAGCCAGTGGTCAACTACGGCGCGCTGAAGGCCGGCGCCGAAACGACCCAGGTGATCCGCGACACCGCAACATCGCTCGGCCTCGAGCAACGCTACGGCGCGGTCGTGCGCCTGACCGGCGAACAGCCGCTCGCCGACGACGAATTCGCGTCGGTGGAAGACGGCGCCGCGCTCAATGGCGCGCTCACGCTGCTCGTCGTGCTCGGCATCCTGTGGCTCGCGCTGCGCTCGAAGCGGATGATCGGCTCGGTGCTCGTCACGCTGTTCGTCGGCCTCGTCGTGACCGCCGCGCTCGGCCTCGCGATGGTCGGCTCGCTGAACATGATCTCGGTCGCGTTCATGGTGCTGTTCGTCGGCCTCGGCGTCGACTTCTCGATCCAGTACGGCGTGAAATACCGCGAGGAACGCTTCCGCGATCCGCGCATCGACCACGCGCTGATCGGCGCCGCGCACTCGATGGGCATGCCGCTCGCACTCGCCACCGCGGCGGTCGCGGCGAGCTTCTTCTCGTTCATCCCCACGGCCTATCGCGGCGTGTCGGAGCTCGGGCTGATCGCGGGCGTCGGGATGTTCGTCGCCCTGCTGACCACGCTCACGCTGCTGCCCGCGCTGCTGCGCCTGTTCGCGCCGCCGGGCGAATCGAAGACGCCGGGCTTTCCGTGGCTCGCGCCCGTCGACGATTTCCTCGATCGCCATCGCAAGCCGATCCTGATCGGCACGCTCGCGGTCGTGATCGGCGCGCTGCCGCTGCTCGCCTTCCTGCATTTCGACTTCAACCCGCTGCACCTGAAAGATCCGCACAGCGAATCGATGGCGACGCTGCTCGCGCTGAAGGATTCGCCCGAAGCAGCCGTCAACGACGTCACGCTGCTCGCGCCGTCGCTCGCCGATGCCGACGCGGCCGCGAAGCGTCTCGATGCGCTGCCGGAAGTCGGCCGCACGACGACGCTGTCGACCTTCATCCCGCCGGACCAGCCGGCCAAGCGCGCCGCGATCGCCGCGGCCGCGAGCGACCTGCTGCCCGCACTGACGCAACCCGCCGCGCCGCCTGCAACGGACGCGCAGCGTGTCGCAGCGCTCAAGCGCGTGTCGGACCTGCTGAGCTATGCGGCGGAAGATCATCCGGGCCCGGGCGCCGCCGCCGCGCAACACCTGTCGGGCTCGCTCGCGAAGCTCGCCGCCGCCGACAGCGCGACGCGCGACCGCGCCGAACGCGCGTTCTCCGACACGCTGCGCATCGCGCTGAACCAGCTCGCGACGCTGCTGCAACCGCAGGACGTCACGCGCGATTCGCTGCCGCCGCAGCTCGTGCGCGACTGGATCGCGCCGGACGGCCACGCGCTCGTGCAGATTTCGCCGAAGGTGCCCAAGGGCGTCGACCCGAACGACGACACGATGCTGCGCCGCTTCGCAAAGGCGGTGAAGGCAGCGGAGCCGGGCGCGATCGGCGGCCCGATCTCGATCCTGCATTCGGCCGACACGATCATCAACGCGTTCCTGCACGCGGCGCTGTGGTCGATCATTTCGATCACGATCCTGCTGTGGGTCACGCTGCGCCGTTTCGGCGACGTGCTGCGCACGCTGATACCGCTGCTCGTGTCGGGCCTCGTGACGCTCGAGATGTGCGTCGTGCTCGGCATGTCGCTCAACTTCGCGAACATCATCGCGCTGCCGCTGATGCTCGGCGTCGGCGTCGCGTTCAAGGTGTACTTCGTGATGGCATGGCGCGCGGGCCAGACGGGCCTGCTGCACTCGAGCCTCACGCACGCGGTGCTGTTCAGCGCCGCGACCACGGCAACCGCCTTCGGCAGCCTGTGGCTGTCGCATCATCCGGGTACGTCGAGCATGGGCAAGCTGCTCGCGCTCGCGCTGACCTGCACCCTGATCGGCGCCGTGGTGTTTCAGCCCGTCCTGATGGGCAAGCCGCGCGTCAAACGCGCCAAGAACCAATCGCAAGGAATCAATGAATAAGGTGCGAATCATTGCGGCGACCATCGCTGCCAGCGCAGTGCTGAGCGGCTGCGCGACGGGCCCGAACCGCAACCCCAACGACCCGCTCGAGCCGATGAACCGGGCGATGTACAAGTTCAACGACACGGTCGACACGAACATCGCCGTACCGATCGCGAAGGGCTACCAGAAGATCACCCCGACGCCGATGCGCACGGCGATCAGCAACTTCTTCTCGAACCTCGGCGATCTCGGCAACATGGCGAACAACCTGTTGCAGCTGCGCATTACCGATGCGACGCAGGATCTGATGCGCGTTGCGATGAACTCGCTGTTCGGCGTCGCCGGCCTGATCGACATCGCTACGCCGGCCGGGCTGCCGAAGCACCACCAGGATTTCGGGCTGACGATGGCGCGCTGGGGCGTGCCGTCCGGCCCGTACCTCGTGCTGCCCGTGTTCGGGCCGAGCACGATCCGCGACGGCGTCGGCCGTGCGGTGGACGTGCGCTTCAACCTGCTGAACTACATCGAACCGGCCGCGCGCAACCCGATGTACATCGCGCAGTTCATCAGCGCGCGTTCGGACCTGCTCGGCGCGACCGACCTGCTGAAGCAGGCGGCGCTCGATCCGTATTCGTTCGTCCGCGATGCCTACCTGCAGCAGCGCAAGTCGCTGACGTATCACAGCCAGTCGTCGGCGGCCGCGCTGCCGAACTACACCGAGCCGGGCGAATCGGGCGCGGCGCCGGCGGCCACGCCGGCCGTGCCGGGGCTGCCGAACTACGAGGATCCGGGCGAGCCGGGCGGCGCATCGGGCGCCGCGCCGGACTATGCGCCAGCCGCGCCGGGCTTGCCGCAGTACGACGATCCGGGTGCGGACAGCGCGGCGCCCGCGAGCGCACCTGCCGCGGCGTCTTCGGCTGCACCGGCCGGTGCGACGACGGCGCCCGCCCCCCACGGCCCGCCCACCGCCCCCCCACTGCCG